>NZ_JBOFOC010000011.1:0-9167 GCF_051659245.1 Microbulbifer sp. | reverse complement strand
CAGGCTGCGCGCTCCGATTACATCTTGTCGGCGCCAAAGGCGACCACGTAGAGAAGCCTGAAACTCAGTAACAGCTGTCCAGTGCAAAAACCAGATTAGTGGTTGACTTCAGGGGCCGCTTTAGAGAAGCGGCCCATGGCCGCCCCGCCGCTCCTACATGTCCATAATCATTTCGAGTCCCGAGTCCCGAGTCCCGCCCCATACAACCCCGGCCGGGAAAAGGTTATTATTCCGCTTTTCCCGAGAATGCAGCACGGACTATTGTGGATTTATGACTAAGCAGCGCATACTGACCGGCATCACCACCACCGGCACTCCTCATCTGGGCAACTATGTGGGAGCGATTCGTCCCGCCATCGCCGCCAGCCGGCAGGAAGACAACCAGTCTTTTTATTTCCTGGCCGACTACCACGCGCTGATCAAATGCCAGGACCCGGAGCTGGTGCACAGGTCCACCCTGGAAATTGCCGCGACCTGGCTGGCGCTGGGTCTGAATACCGACAATGTAATCTTCTACCGCCAGTCCGATATCCACGAGATTCCGGAACTTACCTGGCTGCTCACCTGCATGACCGCCAAGGGCCTGATGAACCGCGCCCACGCCTACAAGGCAGCGGTGGACGCCAACCGCGCTGACGGCGAGGATTCAGATTTCGGCATCACCATGGGTCTGTACAGCTACCCGATCCTGATGGCCGCAGACATGCTGATGTTCAACGCCAACAAGGTACCGGTGGGCAAGGACCAGGTGCAGCATATCGAGATGGCCCGGGATATCGCCCAGCGCTTCAATCATCACTACGGTGAACACTTCGCGCTGCCGGAAGCGGTGGTGGACGACCATGTGGCGGTGCTGCAGGGCCTGGACGGCCGCAAGATGAGCAAGAGTTACGGCAACACCATTCCGCTGTTCCTGCCCGAAAAGCAGCTCAAAAAGCATATCAACAAAATCAAAACCAACCTGCTGGAACCGGGCGAACCCAAGGACCCGGACACCTCCACCGTATTCCAGATCTGGCAGGCCTTCGCCAGCGAGGCGCAGACCGGGGAAATGCGCAAGGCCTTCGAGGAGGGCATCGCCTGGGGCGAAGCCAAGAAGCAGCTCTTCGAACTGGTCAACAGCCAGATCGGCGAGGCCCGGGAACGTTACAATGAACTGATGGCCAACCCGGTGCAGATCGAGGTGGAGCTGGAAAAAGGGGCGGAGAAGGCCCGTGCCTATGCGACGCCCTTTATCGAAAAGCTGCGCCACGCGGTGGGCATTCGCAGGATCCGCTAGTCCTCACGGCACTGACTACTTTGTAGGAGCGGCCCATGGCCGCGATCGGGCCAGGGAGTTCCCCCGGCGATTGATCGCGGCCATGGGCGGATGGCCGCCCCGCCGCTCCTACAGAGAAGAACCAGAAGAACAGGTAGGAAACAGGGAGTTTATCGATGGCTGAAGTGCAGACAGACCCCGGCAACCAGTCCGGAGGTGACGGGAACGGTTGGGTCAACCGCGCCCTCAACTTTATCGAAGTCGTCGGCAACCGACTGCCGGATCCGGCGGTACTCTTCCTGATCCTGATGGTGGTGGTCTGGATTCTCTCCTGGCTGCTCTCCGGGGTCGACTTCCAAGCGCTGCATCCTGCAACCGGTGAATCCATCCAGGTGACCAACCTGCTCTCCGGCAGCGAGATGGCCCGTTTTCTCTCCGGCATGGTCACCACCTTTACCAGCTTTGCGCCGCTGGGCGTGGTGTTGGTGGCGATGCTCGGCGTAGGCGTGGCGGAGCAGAGCGGCTTTATCAACGCGGTGTTGAAAAAATTGCTGGCGGTGACCCCGCAAATGCTGCTCACCCCGATGCTTATTCTGGTGGCCATTGTCAGCCATACCGCGGTGGATGCCGGCTATGTGCTGGTAATTCCCCTGGGCGGAGTGATTTTCTATGCGGCGGGCCGGCATCCACTGGCGGGTATCGCCGCCGCTTTTGCCGGTGTCTCCGGCGGTTTCTCCGCCAACTTCGTGCCCTCCGCCATCGACCCGCTGTTGCAGGGCTTTACCCAGTCGGCAGCGCAGATCGTCGATCCGCAAATGCAGTTGAACCCGCTGAACAACTGGTTCTTTACTTCCGCTTCCTCCGTGGTGATCGTATTGCTGGGCTGGTGGCTTACCGACAAGGTCATCGAGCCGCGATTGGAGGGAGTCGCCATCGATGGCGACGATGAGGAGATGCCGGAGATCCGGGACCTCGGCGGGCGCGAAAGAAAAGCGCTCTATCTCTCCCTGGCAGTGATGGTCGCAGGCATCGCCGGGCTGGTGGCCTGGCTGATCCCGGGAGCCTCGGCACTGCGGGATGCGCAAGGGCAGCTGGCCTCCTTCGGTGCGCCGGTGATGCGCTCCATTGTGCCGCTGATTTTCCTGCTGTTTATTCTGCCCGGTGTGGTGTTCGGCTACGCCGCCGGCACCTTCAAAAAATCCAAGGACGTGATCGATGCGATGTCCCGGACCATGAGTTCCATGGCCTACTACATAGTGATGGCATTTTTCTGCGCGCTGTTTATCGCCGAGTTCGCGCAGTCCGGCCTGGGGACACTGCTGTCGGTCAAGGGCGGCAATGCGCTTGCAGCGATGGATCTGCCGGGTCCGGTGACCCTGATCGGCATTATCCTGCTGGTGGGCTTCGTCAACCTGTTCGTCGGTTCCGCCTCCGCCAAATGGGGGCTGCTGGCGCCTATCTTCGTGCCTATGCTAATGCAGATCGGCTTTTCTCCAGACCTCACCCAGGCCGCCTACCGGGTGGGGGACTCCTCCACCAATATCATCACCCCGCTGATGCCGTACTTCCCACTGGTGGTGGTCTATTGCCAGCGCTACGTGAAGGGCACCGGGATCGGCACCCTGGTATCGATGATGCTGCCTTATTCGGTGGTATTCCTGGTGTGCTGGTCGCTGTTCCTGGTGGCCTACTGGTCGCTGGGTATACCACTGGGGTTGCAGGCCAGCTACACCTATCCCTGAGGCCGTCGATGAAAATAGCTTACCTGTACCTCGCGATAGCGATCGTTACCGAAGTCATCGCCACCACCGCGCTCAAGGCCTCGGAACAGTTCACCAGGCCCATTCCCACCGTGATTGTGGTGCTGGGCTACGGCACTGCCTTCTACATGCTGTCCCTGGCGCTGCGCACCCTGCCAGTTGGCATCGCCTACGCCATCTGGGCGGGCCTGGGCATTCTCCTGGTGGCGGTTGCGGGGGCCATCGTCTACCGGCAGGTGCCGGATTTGCCGGCGATGATCGGAATGGCGATGATCGTCGGAGGGGTAGTGGTGATCCATGCCTTTTCCGAGACGGTACAGGGCTGAAGGATGAGACCACTTCCGAAATGGATAGCGCCTGCAACTTTTTGCGGCTCATCGGCGTACACTGGTGTTGTGGAGCCTGAATCCACGGCGAAGCCGCCGATTCAGGTGTAATTCAACCGGGACGCGACGCCTAAATGGAAGCGAAAGACGACGAACTGGCGACATTGATCGCGCGCTGTGCGATAAACGATCAGCAGGCCCTGCAACATCTGTACGACCGCTGTGCCGGTTTTCTCAACAGTATTGCCTACCGCATAGTCGGAAGCGACGACTTGAGCAACGAAGTGCTACAGGACGCCTTTGTGCAGATATGGCAAAACGCCGCTTCATACCGCCCGCACTTGGCCAGGCCGTTAACCTGGATGACCAGTATCGTGCGCTACCGGGCATTGGACCTGGTCAAGGCGGAAGCGAAGCATCGGCGCCGGCCTGTCGATGCCGGCGATGAAGAGCAGTGTCTCGAAAGCACCAGCACCGGCGATACGCCACAGGGGCTGGTTGAACAGGGGCAGGACCGAAGAGCGATTGACGAGTGCCTGCGCGAACTTAACGTAAAAGTCGGGCGATGCATCGAGTTGGCCTATCTTTACGGTTATTCCCGTGAGGAATTGGCAGTGACACTGGATACCAAGATCAACACGGTGAAATCCTGGTTGCGCCGGGGCTCCGAGAGGTTGAGAGAATGTCTGGAAACCAAGATCAAGCTGGTGAATTAAATCGGGGGCTCGCTTTCGAGTATGTATCCGGCACCCTGCCCGGCGACGAGCGCGCGGCATTTGCAGCGCGCCTGCGCGAAGATCCCCGGCTTCAGCGCGAAGTCAGGTTTTGGGAGGAGCAGCTTATGGCGATCCAGGATGACAATCAGGTCCGCGCTCCAAAAGCCTCCACTTGGACAAGGATCCAGGCCCGCATCAGCCGGGCAAATGACGCAGGGCGGCAGAGCGTTCGCGCATGGCAGTGGCCGTGGAAGTATGCCGCCCTGACGCTGTCATTCGTGTGGATATTCAGCGTGGCTTTCTGGGCCTACGACCGCGAGCAGGTACCGGCACTGCCAAATGCCGACTATGTCGCGGTACTGCTCGCCGATGACGGTGAGCCCCTGCTGACCGCACTGACCTCCAGCGATGGCAGGCAGCTCTGGCTGAAATGGGAGCAGACACTCGATTTACAGGATCACAGCGTGCAGCTATGGGCGGCGTCGCGTCGCGATGGACAGGTGCGCCCGTTGCTGGTATTCGACAAGCAGCAGTCGGTGTTGTCACTCAACGAGGCAAACTATCGCCTGATTCGCGACTCCGCCTACCTGATACTGACGCGTGAAGAATACGGTGGCAGCCCGATCGATGAGCCCAGTGATGAGCTGCTGGCCAAGGGGGTCTGCGTGCGCCTGAAAGAGCGCGTCTGAACTAATCCATCTGAAGGAGACATCGCAGCCTGAACCGAAGTGATAACGCTCACAATTTTGCTGTCCACGGCTCGCCATAAAGATTTCCCTATGCTACAGTTTCGGGCCGTTTCTGTTGCTGAGCGGGCCAATGCTATGAACCTAGAAGCCGCAGTTTGGTCACGAAAGTCCAGGCAAGCTCTCGGCGCACCTGGCAAATTTAAAAATCGACTCATCACCAATAAGGTGACCACGCGATTTTTAAATTCACTATGCACACCAATATCTTACCTGTCTTTTTCGCGCCCAACTGCGGTTTCCAGGTTGAAGAGAGTTACTAACGGGGCGGAAGCAAAGAATACCCCTCTCCCGGGACACGCTGTGAATACGTCCCTGTACGCTCGTAATCGGCATCCCTGCCTCATACGGTCCCGGGAGAGGGGTATTCTTCCCTTCCGCCTTACTAGTATAAAGCGCGGTTTGCCACTCGCCGTGCTGATGCTTTTTCTGGCGCCGCCGGGGTGGGGTGGGGAGTTTGGTCTTGTGGACCCGCATCTCGCCGACTGTGTTTCCCGGCTCGCAAAGAAAAAGGGCTGGACCTCCGCTGATCAGGTGACCGATATCCGCTGCCACAGCGAGTCGATTGAAAGCCTGGGAGGGCTGGCCGGATTTGCCAACCTTAAAAGCCTTTCCCTGTATAAAAACCGTATCGACCGCGCCCAACTGCCCCCCCTGGAGAAGCTTGAAACGTTGAACCTGGCCCGCAACCAGCTGCAAACGCTGGAACTCGCTGACCTGCCATCCCTGGAAACGCTGTATTTATTCGGCAATGAGCTGAAGTCCTTGTCACTGGAGAGGCTGCCCGAACTCCAGCTGCTGAAAGCCAATAACAACGTGCTGGAGGCATTTCGCTATAAAGAACTGCCAAAGGTCGAAAAGATTTATATTTTCGATAACCAGCTTGAGCATGTCGATATCCACTCTCTTCCGGCGATGACTTATATGGATTGCCGGCAAAACCCTATGCCGGACCCGCTCTATGAAGAAATGGACGAAATGGGCCATGTCACCTTTTTGCACGATGGTAATGCCGACGATTGGTAGCTTCCGGCGTGCACCATTGCTCAGTCTCGCGCTCGGATTGAGCCTGGTTGTTGCGCGGCCCGCCGATGCGCAAGAGCACGATCTGCATTTTGAATCCCGCCTGCGCGGCGCTTATGTGGATGCCGGGAGTACCGACGGCCGCGCGACTTCCCTGCTATTGCGTTTCACGCTGGAATCCGAGTGGAACGGGGTATTTTCCACCCTGGCTGAAATTGACCACGTTTCCACCGGGTGGCGGGATGATCACAGCGACGGCGCCCGATTCAATGATATGCCCCTGATCCCCGACGTGCCGGGTACCGAGGTCAACCAGGCGGCGCTGGGCCTGACTTTTTCCCAGGCGGAAGTCTTGCTGGGGCGCCAGCGTATTACCCTGGACAACCAGCGATTCGTTGGTTCCAACGGCTTTTGGCAGAATGATCAAACCTTCGATGCGCTCTCGGCCAGTTACGAGTTGTTCAGCGGGTCCAGGCTATATTATGCCTATATCGCCAATGCCAACCGGATCTTCGGTGACGATGCCGACGGGCAGCCCCGGAACGATGGTTATTATTCCGCGGGCAGCGATCCGGGGGAGAGTGGCTTTTTGGGGGATCACGAGCACAACAGCCACCTGATCAACGCCCACTTCAATGAGTGGGATTTCAGCGATCTGGGCATTTATTACTATCACATCGACAACCGCGACGCCGAGCCGGACTCCAACCGCAGCCTCGGTCTGCGCTACAGTTTCGAGCGCCGTATCGCCGGTTTGAAGTGGCGGTCGGAAATTGAGGGCGCCCTGCAAAAGCGCATGCAGATCGAGGATGCGCCGACAAATACATACTCGCGCATTGAATTTGCGCTGGCTTTACACTCCCTTGAAGTGGGGCTGCAGCAGGAACGTCTGGGTGCCAGCGGGGGAGTTGGGTTTGTCACGCCGCTGGCTTCAGCGCACGACTTCCAGGGCTGGGCCGACAAAGCCTTCGCCATTGATAGCAAGGGAATGGTTGATCGCGCAGTAAAAGCGAGCTGGAGAAAATCCCCCCTGAAAATCGATGCACGCTACCATTTTTTTGAAAGTGTCTCCGGTGACGTTGACTGGGGGCGCGAATTTGATCTCGACCTTATCGTAAAGCTTGCCCGCCGGCACCGCATCCAGTTGCGCTACGCCAATTATCAGTCGGCATCACAGAGCCGCGCCGCCCTTCCCGATGAGCAGCGTCTGTACCTGGATTACAGTTTTGAATATTGACCCTGTCAGTCGTTCGAGTCTGTTCGTAATCTCCTGATGAGGTTCGCAGACTGGATGTGAATTAACAGTTTCGCAGTGACACCCGACAGTGAGAATCAGTTGCGGCCGGCCATCACGCCCCCGTCAACGTCCCAGATGGCGCCTGTGACCCAGCTTGTCTTGTCCGACAGCAGGAAGATGATCACTTCGGCGACATCCTGCGGGGTGCCGATGCGGCCGATCGGGTGGAAGTCGTTGAAGCCTTCCAGGACGCTTTTCACTTCAGCCTTCGGGATGAAGCCCTCGTAGATCGGGGTCTGCACCACCGCCGGTGACACCGCGTTGACGCGGATCTGCTTGGGTGCCAGTTCCATGGCCAATTGCTGGGTCAGGGAATGCAGGCCTGCCTTGGCCATGGAGTAGGCCGATGACGGGGTCGCCGCGATGGCCTGCTTGGCCCACATGGAACCGATGTTCACGATCGCGCCGGGACGGTCCTTGGCGACCAGGTTGGCGGCGACCTTCTGGGTGATGAAGAAGAACGCCTTGTTCAGCTTCATGTACTGGTCGTAGTCCGCGTCCTGATGCTCCAGGAAGGGCTTGGGGAAGAAGACACCGGCCGCGTTGAGCAGCAGGTCGATGTCCGGGTGCTGCTGGTCGATGGTCTTGAGCAGCTCGGCCAGCCCCTCCTCGCTGGTCAGGTCCGCTGTCAGCGCCGCAACCTGGCCCAGGGCGGCCAGTTCCTTGCGCGCCTCCTCGGTCTTTTCCGGGCGATGGCCCAGGATCACCGCGCTGCCGCCTTCGGCGAGTACCATCCGGGCCGTCTGCAGGCCCATCCCGCTGGTGCCGCCGACGACCAGCAGCTTCTTGCCTTTGAATTGATTGCTCATTGTGAGACCTCTCTGCTCTCTATTGGGATAGGAAGAAAAACTATTCATGCCGGGCAGCGTCTGGGGCTTCCGGCGCCGGCCGCGGACCGTTTTGGCGGTCTATCCTTGGCTTGAGTGGGATTCTTCGCTTATTTGCTAAAGCCGGCAAACGAGATAAAGTGTCTTTCACTGAAAGAAAAACTTTATCGCTATGAAATCACCCGTCCATCTGAACGCCCTGCGCGCGTTCGAGGCCAGCGCCCGTCATCAGAGCTTTTCCGCGGCGGCGGCCGAACTCAACGTCACCCCCGCCGCGGTCGGCCAGCTCGTGCGCACATTGGAGGAATGGCTGGGCATGCCCCTGTTCCACCGCGCTACCAGCGGGCCGGTTCGGCTCCTCCCCACCGAGACGGCCGGGCGTGCGTTACCGGACATCCGGGCGGGTTTCGACAGGTTGGTGCTGGGATTGGAACGGCTTAAGGAGGGATCGGCCAGCGGTGTGCTCACCGTTACGGTCAGCCCGGCCTTTGCCGCCAAGTGGCTGCTGCCGCGCCTCGACAGCTTCCAGGTCGCCTGGCCCGATACGGACGTGCGCCTGGACACCAGCCTCAAGCCGGTGGATTTCGTGGCCCAGGGGATTGATATCGGCGTGCGCTACGGCGTGGGAAGCTGGCCGGGACTGATGGCAGACAAGCTGATGGACGAGGAGGTCTACCCGGTGTGCTCGCCCAAACTGCTACGCGAGCATCGGCGCTTGCAAAAGCCGAATGATCTGGCCCGGGAGACCCTGATCCACGACCTGTCGATGGACGACCACACGGGCTTTCCCACCTGGGAGGCGTGGCTGCGGAAGGCGGGCGTGACGGGTGTCGCCAGCACGCGAGGTATGAAGATCAACAATTCCGCGGCCGTCCTGCAGGCGGCGGTTGAGGGGCAGGGTGTCGCGCTCGCTCGCAGCGTCATGGCGCACGACGACCTGGCAACCGGGCGCCTGGTTCGGCTGTTCCCGGAAATAACCTTCGCTTCGCCCCTGGCCTATTACGCAGTGTACCGCGCCGAGTGTTCCAGCCTGCCGAAGCTGGTGGCCTTCCGGGATTGGTTACTCAAGGAGGCGGCGTAAACAGGTCCTTAGAGCGTGTTCATAATCTTACGTTTCTGAGCGTGACTGGGTGGGATGGCCCTTTGCGGGACACGGGCTGGGCGCCCCCCCTAAATACATCCCTGTACGCTCGTAATCGGCATCCCTGCCTCAT
>NZ_JBOFOC010000010.1:0-117082 GCF_051659245.1 Microbulbifer sp. | reverse complement strand
GGCATGGCCCGCTCCTACAGGGGGGAGAATAGTTACCTCCATAGTACATAAGCATTATTTGGGGAATGACTTCTCCATACTGCTGCGGCGCAACCGACTGAAATATTGCAATTCCCAGGGGCGCAGCGCAACCAGCAAGCTGGAACCGAAGCGCTCGTCAAGGGCAAGGCTGGTGCCCGCATCGTGCAGTTCATCGAACTGTTCCAGCAGGCGGTCCATTTTCTTCATCAGTTCTGCATTCGCGGCGCGCGACAGCATCCCGGTGCGAAACCCCAGTTTCTCCCCGGGGCCGGAGAAGCTCGAGGCGAGAAAATCCGGCTGAACCTCTTTCTGGAAAAATCGCTGGATCGGGCCGTTGGGCAGCCAGCGGAACTCCTTGGCGACAATCACCCGGTAGCGGTTCAGCGGCAACAGTTCGATCAATTTCAACCGGTCCAGTCTCGCCAGCAACCGGATACATTCCGGCTCCGTGAGTTCGTAGGTCTCGAGAATCTGTTCAACGGTCCAATAGTTGAGCACGCATACGGTCACCAGCAACAGGCGCAGATCACCGGCCACTTCCCGCTCCTGCTCCTCTGTGAGTGTCGCGATACCCCTGCGCGCTTCTGTGGCCTTGCGCACCAGTTCAGAGAAGTCCATGCCGGCGATCTCGCACAGCGTCTCCAGCCGCGCAACGGACAGCGAGCCCCCGGAGAAGAGGCGCTTGATGCTGCTTTCCGACAGCTGTAACTGCTTTGCGATCTCGGCATAAGTGGCCCCCTGCGCCTTGAGCTCGCGCTTCAAGGTCTTCATCAGTGCCTGCACCTGGCTCATATTTCCCCGCCTCCTATAACAACAAAGTATCGTTATTTAGTACTTTTTGGACTGCTTTTCGCCACTTTACCGGTTTTGGGTGATTGATGTGAGCCCCTGGTACTAAATACTCCGGCAGCGCGGGCTATCCCGGCGCGCATTTCATTTCAGCCTCGAAACGGCATCCGGAGGAACCAACAATGCAACCTTTATCGCGCAACCCGATTCACTGGCTGGTGTTGCTACTGGTGGGCACCCTGGCCCCGCAGCTGGTCATGGCGGCCGGCCTGCTGACGCCCGCCGACAGCGCCCTTCCCGAGCTACAGATCAAGGAGCACCACGTCAATGTCGTGGTTGAGGATGGCTATGCGGTTACCGAGGTAGACCAGACGTTCTTCAATCCCCACGACCAGACATTGGAGGCCATCTATAGCTTCCCGGTACCGAAAAAGGCATCGGTGGGCGAATTCACTTACTGGATTGACGGCAAACCGGTTACCGGGGAGGTACTACCGAAGCAACAGGCGCGCACCCTGTACGAGCAGGAGAAGGCCCAGGGCAGAAATACAGCGCTGACGGAGCAGGATGAATACCGCAGTTTTGACAGCCGCGTATACCCGGTACTGCCACAGGACTCAGTGCGCATCCGGCTGGTCTATATCCAGCCCGTACACGCCGACCTGGGCATCGGACGCTACGTCTATCCACTGGAGGAAGGCGGTGTCGACGAGGAACGCATGGCCTTCTGGACCTACCAGCAACAGGTGCAGGAGGCCTTCAGCTTCAACCTGACCATGCGTTCCTCCTACCCGATCGACCAGTTTCTCCTGCCGGCACACCCGCAGGCGCAGGTCCAGGGTCAGTCTGATCAAGAGTGGCAAGTGTCCTTCGCCAACACCGCAGGCGCTGCCGCTGTCGCCAGCGAGGAAGGCAGCGCACAGCCGTCCATTCCATCGACAGGCAGCGCCTTTACCCTGGACAAGGACATCGTCGTTTACTGGCGGCACCAGCAGGGTCTACCCGGCAGTGTGGATATGGTCACCTACCGCCCCGAGGGGAGCGATCGCGGTACCTTTATGCTGACGCTGACCCCGGGGGATGACCTGGGCCCGGTGCAGCAGGGTCGGGACTGGACGTTTGTGCTGGATATTTCCGGCTCCATGGAAGGGAAATACCACAGCCTTGCCGAGGGTGTGCGCAAGGGACTGGGCAAACTGCAGCCCGGGGACCGCTTCCGGCTGGTGTTGTTCAATGACCACGCCCGGGAGTTGACCCGGGGCTACGTAACCGTAAACGATGCCAACGTGGCGCACTACCTGCAGCAGCTGGAATCCATCCGGCCGAACAATGGGACCAATCTGTTTGCCGGCCTGAAGACCGCGTACCAAGGCCTCGATTCGGACAGGCCCAGCGCAGTGATCCTGGTGACGGACGGCGTTGCCAATGTGGGCGTGGTGGAAAAAAAGGCGTTCCTGAAGCTGCTTGAGCAACACGATATACGCCTGTTTACCTTTGTGATGGGCAACAGCGCCAACCGGCCGCTACTGGAGGCAATGGCAAAGGTGTCCAATGGCTTTGCGATGGCCATTTCCAATAGCGATGATATCTCCGGCCGGCTGGTACAGGCGGCGGACAAGCTGCGCCACCAGGCCTATCGCGATATCGCGTTGACCATTACCGGAACAAAAAAGTCCGGGGTCAAGGTCCGCGATCTCAGCCCAGAGCGGATCGGTTCCCTGTACCGGGGGCAGCAACTCATCGTGTTCGGCCACTACTGGGGCGATGGCCAGGCCAGGCTCGCGATCGAAGGCAAGGTATCGGGCCAGAAGGTGCGGTACACCTCCGACCTGCAGTTCCCGGCAACCGATATCCGGAATCCGGAACTCGAGCGCCTGTGGGCCTACGCCACCATTGAAGACATCCAGAACAGGATGGACTATCTGGGCCACAACGCCGACAGTGAAAATGCGATTGTGGATCTCGCGGTTGAATACGGCCTGGTTACCCCCTACACCTCGCTGGTGGTCGTGGAGGAGCCCATATTTGAACAACAGGGCATCGCACGGGATAACAAAGCCCGGGTGGAGAGGGAAAGGGCCGCTCGCCAGCAGCGCTCTTCTGCTCCGGTGCAGCAACACAGGCAAGACAAGTCCCAACCGGCCTTCAGAGGCAAGCGTGCCTATCCGAGCGGTGGCGGCAGCGGTGGATCCGCGGGTCCGGCACTGATCCTGTTACTGTTGTCTCTGGTGGTCCTGCGTAAAACACGCAGCCTATAAAGCACCAGCTCCCCCTGAAAACAATAAAGGCCTGTCAATAATCGGCAGGCCTTTTTATTTTCAACGGAATTTTGGGGACTCAAATAAAGTCCCACAAGAAAGCCCCTACTAAAATACCCAATAGCCCACCTGCTCAGTAGTGTGCGGGCCAACTTAACCTTCGCCACGTAGGTCAATTCGCCCAGGCAATGAAGAACCTAGCGCTCTGCGAAGCGAGCTAGTCGCGCCGGGCCTGGCATAAGTTCTTATTCCAGCGGCGCCCGCACTATGCCACTGCCCACGTCCTCCTCTTCAGCGCCGTCCGCCAACAGTGTCCGGTCGGCGCGGGCGACCAGCTGCGCGAGCAGCGCGCCGCTCTCGATGCCACCGTTTTGCCGCTTGAGTTTTTCCGCCCACAGCGCCGCCACGCCGGCGGTGTGGGGGGTGGCCATGCTGGTGCCGCTCATGGACACCAGGCCGCCGCCCGGCCGCGCGGAGATCACACCTACCCCGGGGGCGGACACGTCCACTTCGGTGTTTGAAAACGAGGCCACGCGCAGCCCGTCGGCTCCCTCTTGCAAAGCGCCCACAGCGACGATGCCGGTGCCCGCCGCCGGTGGCGCCACGGCGATTTCGAACTGGGGTCTGTTGCTCTCATTGCCGGAGGCGGCGACGATGATCGATCCATGGCCGAAGGCACCGATGGAGTTCACGAAACCGGCCAGTTCATTGAACAGATTGACGTTCGCGCGGTACTGCTCAAGGGCGATGGAGGTGGCCGGATTGATGTCCAGCCCCTCGCGGTGCACCAGCTCGTCGACGAAGCCCGGGAAATCGATACCCAGGGACATGGAGATCACATGGGCACCCTCGTCGACCGCCCACTGAATGGCACGGGCAATGCTCGCGGAGGAGCCGCCGCCCGGTCCCAGCACTTTGCCGATCAGCGCGCGTCGGACGCCGGGGGCCACACCGATGCGCAGGCCGTCCACGTCGCGCCCGAAGATGGTGCCGGCGCAGTGGGTTCCGTGGCCGTGCTGGTCGTCGTCGCCGCCGTCGGTGAAATTCCTGCGCACCAGCTCCACACCCTGGAACGCCGGGTGGTCCGGGTCTATGCCGGTATCGAGCACCGCCACGGTGACGCCCTCTCCACTGAACGGCGAATCCGGCGCGCCCACCGCCTTCACGCCCCAGGTTTCCCCGCCGGCCTGGGGCTCTGTCACCGCCCCGGACTCGACGGGCTCTATGAGCTTCATCGGCATGGCTCGCGCTATGGCCCGGGTACGCGGGTCGTGCCGCAGGCTCGCGTGCTCGGCCTTGCTCAGATCCACCTCGGTCAGCGACAGGGTCTCAACCGGCGCATGTGCGATGGCGACCCCACCCATGCTCGCACTGGCGGGGATCACCGCGCTGGAACTTTGTAATACGATAAATCGCTCGGACATGATCGCTCCTCCCGGAAGCCGTGTAAGAACTCCAGCAAGGATAAGAGCCCCTCTCCCCGACGAGGGAAAAATGAACGCCTTTTTTCGGCCCGGCCGGGGGCAGCTATGCTGAGCAGGAATACGCCAATGTGGTCACGGAAGAATTTATGCAGGGCAGTGGCGCGAGGCGCGGGCGGCGCACCATCTGGGGCTGGGCCCTGTACGACTGGGCAAATTCCGCCTTCGCTACCGTGGTGCTGGCGGGATTTTTTCCGCTGCTGTTCCAGGATTTCTGGAATGTCGGGACGACACCGGAGGTGGCCAACCTGCGTCTGGGCTGGAGTAACTCCGCGGCTTCGCTGGTGATCGTCCTGAGCGCCCCCCTGCTCGGCGCACTGGCGGACGCCGCGGGGGCGCGCAAACGGTTGCTGTTTCTGTTCGCGCTGGCGGGGATGATTGCCACCGGACTGCTCGCCGGTGTTCCGGGAGGTGCCTGGCTGTCGGCGTCGCTGCTGTTTGTCTGCGCCACAGTCGGCTTTATGGGAGCCAACCTGCTGTACGACGCACTGCTGACCAGTGTAGCGCCGCCGGCGCAGTGGCACGCAATATCAGGCCTGGGCTACGGATTGGGCTACCTCGGCGGCGGCCTGATGTATCTCGGCTGTGTGGTCGCAGCTCTCAGGCCGGAAGCCTTTGGCTTTGCCGACAGCACCCAAGCGGCGCTGGCCGCTTTTGTGGCCACCGCCATTTGGTGGGCACTGTTTTCCCTGCCGCTACTGTTACTGGTACCGGAGCCTCCGGCCGTCGGCGCAGCGGGAGGTCGTTCTGCCTGGCTTCGGGGATTCGCGCAGCTGCGCACCACCCTGGGCAATCTGCGCCGCTACCGGTCGGTATGTATCTTCCTGCTCGCCTACTGGCTCTACATCGATGGCGTGGGCACGGTGATTCGCATGGCGGTGGCCTACGGCCGCGCGCTGGGTTTCGAGCGCGACCAGTTGATCACCGCGCTGCTTCTGGTGCAGTTTATCGGCTTCCCCTCGGCCATTGCCTTCGGCCTCCTGGGCCAGCGTATAGGCCCGCGGCGGGGCATCACTATCGGCCTGGCAGTTTATATCCTGGTATGCATCTGGGGCGCACTGATTCGCTCGCCCTGGGAATTCTTCGCAATCGCAATCCTGGTGGGACTGGTGCAGGGTGGTGTGCAGGCGCTGAGCCGCTCCTGCTACGCGCGACTGATCCCCGCCCACATGAGCGGCGAGTTTTTCGGCTTCTACAACCTGATGGGCAAGTTCGCCGCACTGATCGGCCCGCCGCTGTTCGGGCTCTTTGGGGCCTGGTTCGGCGATGTGCGCTATTCGATGTTGGCGGTGATTCTGCTGTTTGTGGCGGGCGGAGTGGTGCTCTGGAGGTTGCCGGACTCGGCGTTTGGGAACAAGCGGTCTTTATCAGACTCCTGACAACTTTCGATCAGTCTAAGAGCCTGTTTAAGTTCTATGGTGCTGCACGCCCAGCGCGGGGCCGGGAGGGTTCTTCGCAAGATTCTAAACAGGCTCTGAGGCTTTCCTCTCCCGAACCTCATATCATGTTGAAATAACGATAAAATTTCGACATGTTCTCAACTCATGTTCACGGCATCGACACGTGGAGCCGATGTGTCGATAAACTCCCACTATTTCGACATTTATGCTGGAAGCCGTCACCGAAAGCGCCCAGTGGACCAGCCGCAAGATCGCCGCCATACGCAACCTGGTCGAACAGCGCCAGACCCGCCTCCAGCTACCTGAAAAAGCTCGCCGAAATCGGCGTGCTCAACGAGATCCAGGCCGGCAAGGAAAAACTGTTCGTGCACCCGAAACTGATGGAGCTGGTCACCACCGACAACGACCACTTCAACCAATACAAGACCCCATAGTCCCCCCGGGACCGCGGAGCTCTTTGCCCGGAACGCGCTGAAGGCTCCAGCTCCGCCCCTGGGAACGCCGAGCTCCAGCTCGGCACCGCCTGCAAAGCAGGCGCAAAAAAGAAACACTGAAACAGGGGGTGAGCTTGGGACCATCGCCCACAGTACTGCGCGACTGCGCGCCATGACTCTGGAGGAGGATGCCGAGCTGGAGCTCGGCGCTCCCAGGTTGGAGCCTTCAGCACGCTTTTGGTAAAGAGCTCCGCGGTCCCGGGGGAGAACTCTAGGCAGGCTCGACCGCGGCGGTGCCCTTCTTGCCCGCGGGAATAACCCGCCGGCCATAGGCCGCCAGCAGGAAGCCGATCGGAAACATCAGCACGCCGTAGACGGCGGAGGGAATCGACATCTCGCTGGAGTGCAGCAACGTCAGTGTCACCATCAGGCCGAGGGTGCCATTCTTGACGCCCAGCTCGGTGGCCACTGCCAGCGCCTCGCGCCGGGACAGGCCGGCCGCACGGCTGGAGAGCAGGCCGACGGCGACGCCGAGAAGATTGAGCAGAATGGCGGAGGGGCCGGCCTGCACCAGGAGCTCCACAAAGCGGTCGCGAATCCCGTACACCAGGCCGATCACCAGTACCGCCAGCACCAGGCCGCCAAATATGCTCACCGCGCCCTCGGCGCGGCTGGCGAGCCGCGGCAGCCAGGCGCGCACTAACATGCCGATGGCCACCGGTAGCAGCACTATCGCGGACAGCATGGCGACGGTCTTGCCGAACGGAAGCACGATTTCCCGCTGGGTGCCGAAATAGGCCTGCAGCGCGTAATTGGTGAAGAGTGGCAGGGACAGAATCGTGATCATGCTCGCGGACACCGTCAGCACAATCGACAGCGCCACATTCCCGCGCGCCAGCAGAGTGAACAGATTGGAGGTGGTACCGCCGGGGCAGGCGGCAATAATCACCAGCCCGACTGCTATGGCCGGCGGCAGGCCCAGTATCCAGCAAAGGGCGAAGGCGACCAGAGGCATCACCAGGATTTGCGCAATGGTTCCGACGATCAGCCCGGTTGGTTTCACCGTCACCTGGTGAAAATCCCGGGCGGTCAGGGTCATGCCGATACCGGTCATGATGATAAACAGGGAGATCGGCAGGCCGATCGAGATCAATGGTTCTGATTCCACACCGGCCTCCTTTAAGGCATTATTTTTTATTCGCATTGAAAGTTAGCACAGCTCGGGGGAAAGCGCCGCGGAGCTCCCCACTCGTCGAGGCGACAAATGGCCCAAACGGATTCAATGGTCGAACCCGACCACTGGACCAACCTAATTTGGTCGGTGAGCACTCCCTCCATTGTCAGGGGTTGGGGCCTGCCCTGGCTGCCGGATGAACGCCGGGAGCAGCTGTCGTCCTTTTTCTCCCGGGAGGAAATCCGCAACAGACTACAGCGGGAGCTGGAGACCTTTGTCGCAAGCGGGCCGAGCAAGCGCCTGGGTGTGTATTTTGAAAACCTCTGGAGCTTTGCCTTCACCCACCACCCCCACTACGAATTACGCCACCGCAATCTGCCTTTGCGCGACAGCGGCCGCACCCTGGGCGAACTGGACTTTGTGGTGCGGCACCTGCCCACCGACAGGACCGAGCACTGGGAGCTGGCGACAAAGTTTTATCTGCAGGTGGATAATAACTACTGGGTTGGCCCGGGCCTGCGCGACCGACTGGATATCAAACTGGCGCGGATGCGCGATCACCAGTTGCCGGTGATCGAACAGCCGGCGGCGAAAGCGATCCTGCAGCAGGAAGGCATTCTGATCGGGCGCCAGTGGACGCTGATGCCCGGCCGTCTGTTTCGCCGCCTTGCCGACAGGAACCGGCCGCTGGACGCTGACATCAATCCCACCAGCCACTGGTGGACGGCGCCGGGCGAGTTCCGGCAACATTTTGTCACCGAAGCCTACCACTGGGTGACACTGCCCAAACAGGGCTGGCTGGCGGATCGGGACTACCGGGTTTTGCAATCCTGCTCCTGCGCGGCGCTCGCGGAAATACTCGAAAGCGAAGGGCTGCACAGACCGCTCTGCGTCGCAGGGCTCATCGGTGGCCGGGAGCGGACCCGCGGCTTTATCGTGCCCGACGGCTGGTATCAATCCGCACTGGATATCCTTCGATAGCCCGTCGGGAGGATTGACAGCTACCCCTTTAGCTTTATAATTTTCAGAACTTTCTGAAACTTAAGAAACCTATGAAACTGACCAGCCAGGCCCAGGCCTTCGTACTGCATTTTGGGGAGATGGGTAGCCGCTGGGGCTTCAACCGCACCGTCGGACAGATGCTGGCGCTGCTGACCATCCAGTCCGAGCCGCTGAACGCGGACCAGTTGGCCCAGGCGCTGAAGATCAGCCGCGGCAATGTGAGCATGGGGCTGAAGGAACTGCAGGCTTGGCGCCTGGTGGAACTGCACCACTTACCCGGGGACCGGAAAGACTACTTTACCGCCGCTGGCTCCATCTGGGATATGGCGCGCACCGTGTTCGAGGAGCGGCGCAAGCGCGAGCTGGATCCTACCCTGTCATTGCTGCGCCAGCTGCTGCTGAACGAGCCCCAGGACGAACAGGAGGCCCGGGCACAGGAAAGGATGCAGGAGGTGTACGACCTGCTGGAACTGTTGGACCGGTTTGCCAACACTTTGAGCAGGCTGGACCAGAAGGACCTGCTAAAACTGATGAGGCTGGGGTCCGGGCTCAGCAAGCTGCTCGCGCTCAAAGGTAGAAAGAGCTGAGGGGAGCCCCTCTCCCCCAACCCCTCTCCCCAAAGGGGAGAGGGGAGCGCCCGAGTCCCGAGTCCCGACCACGATACCGCAGAGGTCTTTATGCTGGACACCCTGATGCTGTCGAGAATACAGTTCGCAGCCAATATCAGCTTCCATATTCTCTTCCCCGCCATCACCATCGCCCTGGGCTGGTTTCTTTTCTTTTTCAAATTGCGCTTCGACCAGACGGACAATCCGGTGTGGATGCGCACCTACCGCTTCTGGGTGAAGGTCTTCGCGCTCAACTTCGCCCTGGGCGTGGTCAGCGGCATCACCATGTCCTTCCAGTTCGGTACCAACTGGCCGGGCTATATGGAAACCGTGGGCAATATCGCCGGACCGCTGCTGGGCTACGAGGTGCTGACGGCGTTTTTCCTGGAGGCGACCTTCCTGGGCATTATGCTGTTCGGCATCAACCGGGTGCCGAGCAAGGTCCACACCTTTTCCGCACTGATCGTGGCCATAGGTACCACCCTGTCCGCCTTTTGGATTCTGGCGCTCAACTCCTGGATGCAGACACCAGCCGGGTTTGAGATGCGCGATGGCGTGGCCCATGCCGCAAACTGGCTGGCAGTGATCTTCAATCCGTCTTTCCCCTACCGGCTCACCCATATGCTGCTGGCCTCCGGCCTCACCGCGTCCTTTTTTGTCGCCGGGCTCTCCGCCTACCGCATTCTCAAGGGCGACGAGAAACGGGCGCCGCGCCTGGCGCTGAAAACCGGATTGATAGTGGCGGCGATCCTCGCTCCCACCCAAGTGTTTGTCGGCGACCTGCACGGGCTCAACACCCTGGAACACCAGCCGCAAAAAATCGCCGCCATGGAGGGGATCTGGGAAACGGAAACCGGCGTCCCCCTGCTCCTGTTTGCGGTTCCGGACGAGGAGACCAGGAGCAACCATTTCGAAATAGCCCTGCCCAAAATGGCCAGCCTGATCCTGACCCATACCCTCGACGGGGAGGTCCAGGGGCTCAATGATTTCGAAGACGACCACCCGCCGGTGAAACCGCTGTTCTACGGCTTTCGCATTATGGTCGGCGTCGGTGTGCTGATGCTGATGACGGCATGGACCGGCTGTTGGCTCCTGTACCGGCGCGGGGAACTGCCCCGCTGGATGCTCAAGGTGGTGGTGGCGATGACCTTCTCCGGCTGGCTGGCCACCCTGGCCGGCTGGTATGTCACCGAGATAGGGCGCCAGCCCTGGCTGGTAACCGGAGTGCTCAGAACCGCGGACGCGATAACGCCGGTGCCGCCATCCAACGTGGGCTTTTCCCTGACCCTCTACCTCACAGTCTACGTGGTGCTGATGTGGGCCTATATCCACACCCTGCGGGTGATGGCCCTGAAATCGGTGGAAGTCGAGGAATTCGAGACGGCGGAGCCTGCTCGCGGTGGCACCCTCACCAACCTGCCGCAATCCGCTGGAGACAACACACAATGAACGAACTCACTGCAAGCGAATGGCTGCCGGTTGTTTTTATAGGCCTGATGGGGCTCGCGATACTGCTCTACGCTGTGCTCGACGGCTACGACCTGGGCGTGGGGATTCTGCTGCCCATGGGGGAGGAAGATGAGGCGCAACGGGACACCATGATCGCCTCCATCGGTCCCTTCTGGGACGCCAACGAGACCTGGCTGGTCCTGGCGATCGGGCTGCTGCTGATCGCCTTCCCCATCGCGCACAGTTTTATCCTGACCCACCTGTATATTCCGGTGGCAATCATGCTGCTGGGCCTGATATTACGTGGGGTCGCATTCGACTTCCGCGCCAAGGCGGCGGTGGATCAAAAACTGACCTGGGACCGCACCTTCAAGATCGGCTCGCTGCTCACCACCCTGACCCAGGGCTATATGCTCGGCCAGTACGTGATGGGCTTCGAGCCCGGCTGGCCGTCGCAGCTGTTTTCCGCGCTGAGCGCGCTGGGTGTGACCGCGGCCTACAGCTATATCGGTTCCGCGTGGCTGATTATGAAAACCGAGGGCAAACTGCAGAACCGCGCGATCCGCTGGACGCACCTCGCCGGGCGGGCGGCCTTTGTCGGTGTGGTTGCGGTCTCCCTGGTCAACCCGATGGTCAATCCCGGGGTATTCGACCGTTGGTTCACTTTTCCGCTGGTGATGTTTGTGCTGCTGATTCCGATGCTGTGCTTTTTCGCCTTCGGCGCCAACGAGATTCTGCTCCGGCGCCTGCCGAAGGTGGACGACCGGCACTGCTGGATTCCCTTTGTGAATGTGCTGCTGATTTTCCTTTTGTCTTTCACGGCCCTGGCGTTCAGTTTCTTCCCGGAAATCGTACCGGGCAAAATCACCATCTGGGAGGCCGCCAGCGCCACCGAGTCACTGATATTTATCCTGGTGGGCGCGGTGATCGTGGTGCCCCTGATACTGGCCTATACCATCTATGCGTATAGGGTCTTCCACGGCAAGGCGACCGAGTTGCACTATCACTGAGCTCAGTGGTCCGAACTAAGCAGGGGCGCAACGATACCCGTAGGATGGGCAAAGCGCAGTGTGCCCATCACTGGCCGCCTGATGGGCACGCTGCGCTTTGCCCATCCTACGACTTCGGTGCGCCTGGGACCCACCACAAATAAGAAGATTTATCACTTAGTTTAGTATCAAGATTTGTCTATCCAGGCAATGCTGGCGCCTGATTACGTCGACAGGCGGGCAGCCCCTCGGGCACACTACCATTGACTGGCGGCCCCCATTTCCAGCCAAAGGAGATGCCTCCATGCCGACGATAACTGCCCACACCCTCGAACACGACTTCCCGGAGTATATTGAGACCATTAAACGCCTGGCTGCCGAGGACTTGGGGTTCAGAATCGACAGACGGGAGTACGAACGGCTCGACAAGGAAATCCGCGGCCTGCAGGAGAGTGGCATCGGCACCGACGACGAGCACTACAACAGCCTCAAGAAACGGCGCGCCTACCTGAAGCAGCACCTGTACCACCTCATTGCCAACGGCGCCGCGGGCCAGCCAGCTATCTGAGAGACAGGTTCTGCCCGCCCCTGGGCCGGCTCAGCACCGCTGTAGGAGCGACCGCCGCGAACTCGGGTTCGCAGCCCGTTGCCGGCAGCCACTCTTACAGGGGCAGAGGTAGCGGAGGTAAAAAGGCGCTACGCCTTTTCCTTCACCAGCGCCTCGTCCATTTCCGTGGCGCGGCGGAAGGCATCGCGGTCGGCAACGCGGGCGGCATAGTCGACTAGCTCCGGGCGCTTCTCCAGGGTGCCGAAACTGATCCCCCAGTTCACCTGCGCCCCCACATACACGTCCGCTGCGGTAAAGCGGTCGCCGGTCACGTAGGCGTTGGTCTTGAACCAGTGGCTCAGGTTATCGACCACGGCGGCGTAGCTGCCGTAGCCCGCCATCATCTGCTTTTCCGGCTCAGGCTCCACACCGAATACCTTGAGGTCGGTGATCGCGGCTTCCATGGGGCCGGCGACAAAAAACAGCCAGCGGTAATAACTGGCGCGCTCCTCCGGCCGGGGCGCCAGGCCCGCCTCGGGGAAAGTTTCCGCCAGGTAGGCGCAGATAGCAGCCCCCTCGGTTACCACCTGGTCCCCGTGGCGAATAGCGGGCACCTTGCCCATGGGGTTAATGGCCAGATACTCCGGCGATTTCATGCTGCCGCCGTACTCCAGTATTTCCGTGCTGTAGGGCGCCCCCACTTCTTCCAGCATCCAGCGCGCGATGCGGCCACGGGACTGGGGGTTGGTGTAAAGAACGAGCTCCTTGGTCATTGGGCTTTCCTCCATTGATAAATTGCTGAGGCTACAGCAAGCGCCAGTAAAACATGCGGGCTATTACCGGTAACAGCTGTAGGACGGGCAGCCCGTCGCAAAAACCTATCCCGCTGTCGACCACGACGGCGCGGTTCAGCACACTGCGCTCACATCCTGCAACAGGGGTCTTCGATGAAACTCTACTTCACCCACACCTCCCCTACGCGCGCAGCGCTCGTATCGCACTGCGCGAGCACGGCCTGGAAGAAAAACTGCGCGAAGAGGTATCCCATCCCTTCGACAACACCGGTGAATTTGACGATATAGAGGCCAAAGAGAGAGAAATAAACCGCGACTAATCGCGCAGCATTATTGCGATGGTCAGGCCAATATTTCCAGCGCAATTCCGCCTGGGCCCCAATCCCGCCTATTGGCGAGACAGGATTCTGCCCCCGGGGGCCGTCTTCCAGAGCCCCGCTTCCGCCCAATTCGCGTGATCCGAGGTGATACTGCCCAGGCTATCCACCTGCAGCACTATCTCGCGTGCTCCGCGCAGCGGCAGCAGCACCTGCCGCGGCGGCTGCCAGCCGACGGCGCCACTGGACCAGACCGTGCGGCCGTCCAGGAGGACGTTGAAGCGCACACTGCCGCTCTCGCCGGCGCGGTCCAGCCCGTAGTAGCTGTGGAAGAAGTTTGCCCCCTCCGGAATGCGGTAGGCTACTTTCGAGAAGGCGTGTACCCCGAGCCCCTTGTCAAAACTCCGGCCGTAGATGTTCAGTGGATCATTACTGACGCTGGCGTCGCGACTCAAGCGCCCCCAGTCCTGGTGGAAGTACGACTCCTTGATATCGCTGAGGTAGACACGCCCCAGGCGGTCGAACTCCACCCGGTTGAGGCTGTGGAGCAGGTAAACCTGCACAGTCATAAAACCGCCCACCACTGCGGCGGCTATGGCACCTCCGTGGGGTATCTTCACGGAGGTGGGCAGGCGGAGTCCCAGCCCCAGGGTCGCCAGGGCAAACAAGGTGAGAACGATCACCAGCCAGGAGAGCTGCCGCCAGATGGCATCGCCCTCCAGGGGCAATACCAGCAGTATGTTGCAGGCGACCACCAGGTTGGCGAGCAGGAGCCAGCCGGTGCGGATTTCCCCCCGCGCACAGCCCAGCGCCGCCAAGGGTACCAGCAGGAACAGGTAGCGCTCGTGCATCGACGGCGCCAGGGTAAAAAAGCCCAGCACCATTACCATCGCCAGGCCGACGACCTGCCCGAAGCGCTCGGTGGCCAGCCAGGCGCGCAGCATGCACACGACCGACACCAGAGCGAAAAGCACCAGGCCCAATTTGTGCGGTGTCAGCCAGCCGCCGTCGGC
This sequence comes from Microbulbifer sp., assembly GCF_051659245.1. Lineage (NCBI taxonomy): Bacteria > Pseudomonadati > Pseudomonadota > Gammaproteobacteria > Cellvibrionales > Microbulbiferaceae > Microbulbifer > Microbulbifer sp. The sequence continues at coordinate 102,806 of NZ_JBOFOC010000010.1, read as the reverse complement.
CAGCAGCGGCTGGTGCATGTCTGTGATATTGCCCACGAGCAGATACCAGAGATTGGCGGCATTAAAGGTTGCGAAGGGAAAAATATCGGTGTTGCCCAGATAGGCGGCGTGGAACATTTCTGCAAAGCGCCCCACCCAGATAAACGGCAGGAAGCCAATCAGGCCAACGAGCAGCAGCCCCGCCAGGGCCTGGGGGGCGTAATACCAGGTCTGCAGGCGCCAGCGGCGCATAAACAGCCCCACCAACACCGGCAGGATGACGATGGCCTGGAATTTCCACAGCAATGCCACCCCGAACGCGGCGCCGGCAACGAAAAAACGCGCGCGAAAGGCGTACACCAGGGACAGCCACATGGGCAGGAAGGGCAAGAGGTCCACCTGCCCCCACACTGGGCCATCCAGCAGCAGCGCCGGGCTCGCCACCACAGCCCAAAACACCGGGCTCTCCAACGGCTGTACATTTCTCTCGCACAGCGAGCATTCCACCCGGTGGCAGAGCCACAGCTGTGTGGCCAAAACCGGCAGCAATACAAAAAACTTCAGCTGTACGGGAGAAACCGGTGGATATTCAAATCCGGCGAAGTCGAATATTTTTGCCAGCAACCAGAACCAGTGCAGTAGCAGGGGCGGGTAATTGGCCTGGGCATGTTCGTAACCCTGGGCCATCTGCTGCATCCAGCTGGTCCAATAGCCCAGGTCGGTGCCGTGGCCGTTCCAGTAGAGAGCACAGATGAAAAGCAGGGAGCCGAGAGGCAGGGCCCAGCCCCGGGATAACGGTGAATATTCCATTTCGTTTTGCTTATTGTTTTAAACCAGGGAAAAGCCTTGCGGGCTCGCTCTATTTCTAGAGCGGGGATGTTATCACGACATTTTGGTTGCGCTAACATATCGGCAGAGCAAAGAAAGGAATATGACGCCAGAAAAAAGCCCGGAAATTGACTTCCCGGGCTTTTGGAATCCACTCGAGGTTCCCATCACCGGAAAGGTCAATACCCTCCCGTGAGAAAGCGCACCAAACGAAATCTTTTCGCACAGGCCACTGCGCCGCGAAATATTCGCAGCAAAGCGCGGTATTTTACCCTCTTCGTATCAATGGCATTTCAGTGCTAAAAAATAGTCTTTTCTTTGAGAGGGCGCCATCAGACTGTCAATAGCATTTTAAAAAACACCTGAAAAAATTCTTTGTGACAACAGGGAGAGTTTTTTTGGCTGCCTGCAGAAGATCTCAAGTCTCGTCCTCACGTTCAGATCGCCATCCACAGCGCCACACCACCGACAACCAGCAGGGCGACCGCCCAAATCAGATCAAAATTGATCCACTTTTGCCGCAGTACGTTCAGGCCAAGCCTGCGGTAAACAATCCAGGCGACGGCCCCCATCACCAGCAGCATCGACAGGGTATGGGCACCCACCGCCAACAACATGGCCCCTCCCTCGGGCATCGCCGGATGCCCCCCGGCGTGATGGGATTTCTGTTCCGCCGCCACCCCCAGCAGCGCGGGGATGACCATCAGACCGGCGCCATGGGCCGTAGCCATCAGAAATGACCACAACAACAGGTCGCGCATCCCCACTTTCATGCCGGTCCAGCGCGGGTGACGGTAGTAGTTGAACAGTTTGTAGATGCCGAATCCCAGCAGCAGTACAGCGGTAAGCCACTGCAATCTATGGAATGAAATCATCTGCAGTCCCGCAAGCACGATCAACACAACGGCGACAATCGCCGCGGCGTGTCCGACAGCAATGGGGAGCAGTGATATCCAGATGACCCGCCCGCTGTGTTGCTGCAAGCCCAGCGACAGGGCAAACAGCCAGCCCATCCCCGGGTTGAGCCCGTGAAAGGCACCGAGGGCGATCATGACCAGCCAGGGGCTGAGTCCCTCAGGAAGGGAAACAGTATGAGTCGGTAGAAGCGTCTCCACCTTCCAGCCTTACCTGGTGTACACGGGTTTTTCCGAAGTCGACGAAAAAATCCGGGTCCAGTTCCATGCCCCCGGATGGATCGACATTCACCTTGACCATCCAGCCCGTCATCTTGTCGGGATAAAACTGGTCGTCCCAGCTGCTGTAGAGCGAATTGGTGAAATAGACCCGGCGCCCGTCGCGGCTGATTTCCACCATTTGCGGCGCACCAAGCAATTGCCGGTTCTCTTTGGGGTGTCCCTTCCTGGCGACGATTCCACCGATCTCAACCTTGCCCGTGAGCCGGGGATTGAAAGGATCGGACACATCATACTGATGCAACTCGCCAGTGCCCCAACAGGACACATACAGGAAGCGATCGTCGAGGGAGAGATCGATATCCGACACCAGCGGCGGCACCGCCTTGAACGGCTTCAGTGCTTCGGGGAGGGATTCCTCATCCGCCGGCACGGCGGGAATGGAAATGGTTTTCTTCATTTTCCACTCACCGCCCTCGCGATACCAGGTCCATACGGATGCGGACAGATCCTCGGTACTGATGACGATTCCGGCAAAACCGTAGTCCTTGGTCGGGTCGTGGGCCGGGCGCAGTTCCAGCAGCATCTGGTGTTCGGCGCCTATATCGATGCTCTGGGCCAGGCGTCTTTTGCGCAGGTCCCAAAAGTGAATGCGATGGCCGTACTTGTTCGCCAGCAAGTCCTCCGGCACCAGCCCGTTTTCAAACTGCGATGGCTTTGCCCACTCGCTGCTGATCAGCACATCTTCCGCGAGGTGCCACCAGAAATCGTAGGCCAACTCCTGATCGCCGCGGTGCAGCTCCCAGGGACCGACCACACTGAAGCTGAAGTGGTCCAGCATGAAAATACCGCCGGGGCCTTCGTCGCCCTTGGCCGAGCCCATGGCGGAAATATAAATCGCGTCCGGTCCGCAGTGCACTGTGTGCGGGCGGCTGTAACCGGACTTGCCGATGACCTCGTCCGGCTCCAGGGTTTTTACAATATGTGGCTGTCGAGGGTCCGGTTTGGTGTCGATGATATAGATGCGCGAACTACGCAGCCCGGGCACCACCAGGTAGCGCCGCTCCAAGTGCGGATGCGGCGCAAACGGACACAGTGCCGAACTGCAGGCATTCCAGCCAAAATGATGCAGCTCGTCGCCGACATAGGGCAGCTCCAGCGTGCCGACCACTTGGCTGTAGGTCGCGGAATCCGGGTCCAGATCGACCACACAGATGGCGTCGGGTTTTTCTCCGCCGTTCGGGTTAAGCGCCGCCACATAAGCGTGGCGCTCGGGCGGCGCCTGCATTGCCATTTTAGCCGAGGGATAGAACGATGGGTCGGGTTTCCACAGCGCCACGGAGACAGTCCTCTCTGCGAAATTAGAGATAACGAAAATAGCGATGAGATTTGCAGTATAGGAACAGCTGATGATTGCTGACCGCGAAGGGAAGCCGACAGCGGGAAATTGTGCGCCTTTCTTTCAGCCGCGGATTTGCAGGACGGGCAATCAAGGCTACAAGGATGTATTCACAGCGTGTCTCGTAAAAAGCCCTCGGCAGCGGGACCTCCCAGTTGCTTGATTACTGGGCTGCACCCTTCAGCTGCCGATCGAAGAAGCTCTTGATCATGCTGTACTGGTGGATACCCGTCTGCTTGCCGCGCAGACTGTGCTTCTTGCCCGGGTAGGTCATCAGCTCAAACTGTATTCCCTTGTCCTGCATTACCTTGATCAACCTGGTGGTATTGGTAAACAGCACATTGTCGTCCGCCATACCGTGGTAGACCAGCAGTGAGCCCTTGAGGCCATCCACATAGGGAAATACCGAGGAGGCTTCGTAAGCTTTGCCGTTCCTGTTGGGATCACCCATATAGCGCTCCGTGTAGTGGGTGTCGTACAGGGACCAGTCGGTAACCGGCGCTCCGGACACCCCGGCCTTGAAATAGTCGCCGGCCTTGAACATGGTCATCAACGCCATATAACCGCCGTAGCTGTGGCCGTAGACACCGATGCGCTCCGCGTCCACATAGGGCAGTGTGCGCAGAAATTTAACTCCGGTGACCTGGTCTTCCACTTCCACCGATCCCATGCGTTTGAAGATGGGATCTTCAAACGTTTTGCCGCGATTGGCGGAACCGCGATTGTCCAGGGTGAACACGATATAGCCCTGTTGCGCCATATACTGATTAAAGGGCTTGTCCCAACTATTGGTCACCAGTTGCACGTGGGGGCCGCCGTAGAGATAGACCATGACCGGGTAGCGCTTTTTCGGGTCGAAGCCACTGGGCTTGTACATGCGGTAGTAGAGCTTGTGGCCCTCGGGCGCCTCGATGGAACCGAACTCGGGGCGGATCCAGCTCTTCTTGTAAGGGAACAGCGGGTGGCCTTCCTTCACCGCGTTCTCTTCCAGCCAGGTGATCCGCTCACCGCTGGCCCTGTGCAGGCTCACTTGGGGTGGGGTGTCGATGCTGGAGAAGTCGTCCAGGTAGCCGGAACCATCCTGGGCAAACTCGATGCGGTGCATGCCGCGGCGGGTGGAGATTTTCTGCGGTTTCTCCGGGGTCTCGGTGTGCAGCGCCGCCGCGTAGAGATGCCGTTCCAGCGGCATATCCCGGCGCCCGGTAAAGTAAACCCGGCCGTTCTCTTCGTCGACGGCGGCGAGGGCGTCGACACTCCACTCCCCCGCGCTCAGGGGGCGGATCAGTTTGCCGTCGAGATCGTACAGGTACAGGTGTTTGTACCCGCTGCGCTCGGAGGCCCAGACAAAACGGTCGCTGTCCTCCAGGAATTCCAGGTCGCTGTGCAGGTTGATCCAGGTATCGCTGGTTTCCTTCACCAGGGTTCGGGTTTTTTTGCTGACGATATCCACCAGGCGCAATTCCAGGGTCTGCTGGTCGCGGTTCTGCCACTGGTAACTGAGCAGGTTGTCCCGCGCCCAATCCACGCGCGGGATATAGATGTCTTCGTCTTTGCCCAGATCCAGCCAGCGGGTCTCACCGGAGTCGATATCCAGCACTCCCAGTTTGATTTTCACGTTGGGGCGACCGGCGGCGGGGTAGCGCTGCCGGATCATATCGATGCGGTCCGCATAGATCTCGCTGCGGGTCACCTCGTCCACAGTTGACTCGTCCACCTGCAGGTAGGCGATATGGCGGTCGTCCGGCGACCACCAGTAGCCGGTCATGCGGTCCATTTCCTCCTGGGCGACGAATTCCGCCATGCCGTTTTTTATCGACCCCTCGCCGTCGCGGGTAAGCTGGCGCTCTTTGCCGGTTTTCAGGTCGACGATAAAAATATCCCGGTCGCGGATAAAGGAAACATAGCTACCCTTGGGCGACACACGAACGTCGGTTTCGAAAGCCTCGGTTTCCGTCAGCCGCCGCACGGATTTTTTTCCCAGGTCGTAGTAATAGATATCGCCGGCGAGGGGGAACAGCAGCGATTTGCCGTCGTCGGACCAGGTGTACTCCATGATGCCGCTGCCATAGATACGCTGGCGTTCACGGCGGGCCTTCTCTTCATCGGAGAGCACCTCCTCGCCCCGGTGGAGGGAATCGGAATCCACCAGCATGCGGGTCTCACCGTCGTCGATATGGTATTCCCAGAGGTCGTAGCGGTTGTAATCGGTTTTCCGCCCCTTGAGGAAGGTGACCCGGCTGCCGTCCGGAGAGTATTCCAGGGCGCGGGGAGAAGTACCGCTCAGGGCAGGATCGGAGAATATTCTCTCGATGGTGAGCTGATCGGCAGAGGAAAAACCGGCAAAAGTGCAGCCCAGCAGAAACAGAAGCTTTCTTCTCATGGGATTCTCGTTTTTACGGTGAACGGGCGTTGAGTGTTTCGAGAGATTCTAATCCGGCGACCTGGCTCAACCCCTGAGCAGAAAATCCGCGTGAAAGCGCAGGTGCTGCTCGATAAAGCTGGCGATGAAGTAGTAGCTGTGATCGTAACCGGCGTGGTGCTCGACCCTCAGCGGATAGCCGCTGGCTTCCGCTGCGCTCTGCAGCGCGTGGGGTTTCAATTGCTCTTCCAGGAATTCGTCCGCATCCCCCTGGGAAACCAGCAGGGGAATCCGCTCTCCGGCACGGCTTAGCAGCACCGTCGCGTCGTATTCTTCCCACAGGGATTTGTCCGCTCCCAGGTAGGCCGCAAAGGCCCTTTCTCCCCAGGGGCAGGCAATGGGGTTGCAGATGGGGCTGAACGCCGAAATCGATGTGTAGCGTTCCATATTTTTCAGGCCGATCACCAGCGCACCGTGCCCACCCATGGAGTGGCCGGCGAGGGCGCGGCGGTCGTTCACCGGAAAGTGCTGTTCCACCAGTGCGGGCAGTTCTTTCAGTACATAGTCGTACATGCGGTAGTGATGCTTCCAAGGCTCCTGGGTGGCGTTGACATAAAAACCCGCACCCAGCCCCAGATCGTATCCCGGATCGTCCGGCACATCCTCGCCCCGGGGACTGGTATCCGGGGCCACGAGCACAATGCCCAGTTCCGCAGCCATGCGCTGGGCGCCCGCCTTCTGCATAAAGTTTTCATCGGTGCAGGTGAGGCCGGACAGCCAATAGAGCACCGGAAAGCGGGTGTCCTTCTCAATCTGCGGCGGCAGGTAGACCGCAAAGCGCATATCGCACTGCAGGGTTTCCGAGTGGTGACAGAACTGTTTTTGCCAGCCGTCGAAAGACTTGGTGCTGCTGGCAGCTTCGAGTTTCATCTGCGTCCTTCCTTATGAATCGTAGTGAATCACGCTGCGGATACTTTTTCCCTCGTGCATCAGTTCGAAGGCCTGGTTAATTTCCTCCAAGGGCATGGTGTGGGTGATAAAGTCGTCCAGCTTGAATTCCCCCGCCAGGTAGCGCTCCACATAGTCCGGCAGTTCCGTGCGACCTTTTACACCGCCGAAGGCGGTGCCGCGCCACACGCGACCGGTCACCAACTGAAACGGGCGGGTGCAGATTTCCTGGCCGGCGCCGGCCACGCCAATAATCACCGACTCCCCCCAGCCCTTGTGACAGCATTCCAGCGCCGCGCGCATTACCTTTACGTTGCCGATACACTCGAAGGAATAGTCCACGCCGCCGTCGGTCAGTTCGACGATTACTTCCTGAATCGGCTTGTCGTACTGCTTGGGATTGATGCATTCGGTGGCGCCGAGTTTGCGCGCCAGGTCGAACTTGGATTCGTTGATGTCGATACCGATAATCCGCCCGGCGCCGGCCATCGTTGCCCCGATCACCGCGGACAGGCCGATGCCGCCGAGGCCGAATATCGCAACCGTCGCCCCCGGCTCCACCTTCGCGGTATTCATCACCGCGCCCATGCCGGTGGTGACGCCGCAGCCCAGCAGGCACACTTCCTTCAGCGGCGCCTGCGGATTCACCTTGGCCAGGGCTATTTCCGGCAATACCGTGTATTCGGAAAATGTGGATGTGCCCATGTAGTGATAGATGGGCTGACCGTCAATGGAAAAGCGCGTGGTGCCGTCCGGCATCAAACCCTTGCCCTGGGTTTCGCGGATTTTCTGGCACAGGTTGGTTTTGCCGGACTTGCAGAATTTGCACTCGCCGCACTCGGGGGTGTACAGCGGGATCACATGGTCTCCCACCTGCACGCTGGTAACCCCCTCGCCCACGGATTCCACGATACCGCCGCCCTCGTGGCCGAGAATGGCCGGGAAGATCCCCTCGGGGTCCTCGCCGGAGAGGGTAAAGGCGTCGGTGTGGCACACGCCGGTGGCCACCAGTTTGATACGCACTTCCCCCTTCTGCGGCGGCATTACCTCGACGGTTTCGATGGAGAGCGGCTGGCCCGCTTCCCAGGCCACAGCGGCCTTACAATGGATTGTCTGATCCTTCATGGATTTCCCTCACAGTAGTGTCCTGTATGGTACTAAATAGTGATACCAGACAGGACACTAGTGGCTAACTGTTCCGGCCACCATACCAGATTCACAATTGTTAACGCATCTCTAGCAACAGCTGTGGCCTGATAGAGAAATCCATAAAACGGCGAGGGGAGGCACAGGCGATTGACACCTCGCACCCGGCCACCCCCAAAAACAGATCCCCGTATATCCCCAAAATTTCCTTGCACGGCGGAAAGTCTCGGTATAAAATTAACGATAATGATTCGCATTTAGATTAATTGCTGATCTTCCGGAAACCACCAACTGCTGAACGCGGCCCATGGAAGGGCCGGCCCAAACCCCAGTCGGCATCTCTGGGCAGGGGCAGACCGATGTATACGCCCACCGGTCTCGTATTGATGTGCAGGGATGCACTTCTTTTTATTTCCGGCCGCGGAGGCGCGGGTTGAAGCCTGTTATATGGCAGGATCTACTGGCACCGGGGGCGGCACAGTACTGTCCCGCGATCCCGGTACCAGCTGATTGCAGAGGCTGGGTTCGAGAATCGGCAGCCGGCTGCCGATCGAACATCTTCTCTAATGGTGCGCCGAAACCGAGGAAGCGAATTCCGCGGCCTGCTGGGGAGGAGCTGAGTGGGTAATATCCCCCAAGCTCAGAATACCCACCATGCGCTTCTCACTGTTCATCACCGGCATGCGGCGCAGCTGGTTTTCCTCCATCTTCTGGAGAGCGGAATCCAGGTCGTCGTCCTCCCAGCACCAGGCGACGCCCTCAGTCATCACATCCCGGGCGGTCAGCGAGGACAGGTCGCGCCCTTCCGCCACACCGCGGCAGCAAATATCGCGGTCGGTCACCATACCGATCAGCTTGTCATTCTCACCGACCGGCACCGAGCCAATATCCTCGTCGCGCAGGATCTTTGCCACTTCCGGCAAGGATGAGTCCGGAGAACACCAGGTGCACCCTTTGTGCATTGCTTGCTTGACTTTCATCACATACCTCCGACTTCAGTTGCATAACCCGCAGTGTAGGGTCGGTGGCGAACATCGCCACCTCCCTCGCGGGAACAGCCGTTCCCGGCACCCGTCAGTGGATTTCAATACGGTGGCTGCGCGGTATCGCTTCTTCACGCTTGGGCGCCTTCAGGATCAAGACACCGTCTTTGAAATTGGCATCGATCTCGTCCTCACTGACATCGGAGCCGAGGTTGAAGCTGCGCATGAACTTACCGTAACGCCGCTCCTGGCGAATCACCCGGCCTTCCTTTTCCTCTTTCTCCTCGCGGTGCACCTCGGCCTCCAGGGTGAGCACGCCGTTTTCCAGGGTCACATTGATATCGTCGCGGCTGACACCCGGTAGCTCGGCACTGATCTCGTAATTCTTCTTCGTCTCACGCACGTCGATACGCGGAGAGAAAAAGCCCTCCTTGCCTTCACCTATGGTGCGCACAGGGGACATAAACTGCTCGAAAATATTGTCCAGGTCGAATAGCGATCCGCGGGGTACAAGGCTCATGGTGTAGATCTCCTACCAGTAAATGAAAAAAACCCGCACCGTGGCTCCGGTGCGATTTTCCGGAATCCACGATTTAGTGTTTCATCCACAAGTCTAGAGAAACGGACGCCACCCGGTAGCGGGAAGATGAAAAAAATTCCGTGGATCTGCGCAGCGGTTGGCTGCAGCCGAGACCAGTCCACAGACTATTGCCTCATAAGAAACTTATTCCTGATAACTCCTGGTTAACGGCTCCCCGGCAACAACTGTTTCAACTAGCATTAAGGGGAGAACAACCGAGGAAATTCTCATGGCACTTGCATGGGTAATCGTGGCCAATCAGTCCCGCGCGCGCCTGTTTGAAGCCCAGAAGCGCGCCGGCGCCCTCACCGAACTGAAGACGCTGATCCACCCCGAGACGCGCCTCAAGGGCCGGGACATAGAGACAGACGCTCCCGGGCGCGCCTTCGACAGCGGCGGCGAGGGCCGCCATGCCATGGGCAACGTGCGGGAGCTGCACAACCGTGCGGGGCGAACCTTCGCCCGCGAGATCGCCCACGCCCTGGAGCGGGGGCGGCAGGAGGGGCGCTACGAAAAGCTCTACATAGTGGCGGAACCGCACATGGTGGGCAGCCTGCGCGAGGCTCTCAAGCCGCCCACCCTGGCCACCGTCGCCGGCGAAACCGGCAAGAACCTGGTGAGCTGCGAGGCGGAGGAGATCCGCGCACAGTTGCCGACCTGGCTCTGACCGGCCCGCGAAGATGAACCTAGGTTGATTTGTACCCTGCGGATTGCAAATATGTCCCAACTATCGACTACAAGAGCTACGGGACACGGCAATGCTGAGACTCTTCGAGATCAGGCGGGGCGCTATCGCCGAGCAGCCCGCCGACACGGGTGCCACTGAAAAGCAGCTCGCGGAGGCCGTATGGGTCGACCTGCAGGAGCCCCAGGAGGAAGAGCGCAAACTGTTGGAACAGCTGCTGCGCACCGAGCTGCCGGAGTCTGAGGATGTCGAGGAGATCGAGGCATCGGCACGCTACTACATAGACCATGCCGGCGTTCACATACACTCCCTGTTCCTGACCCAGAGCGAGGGCCGCCACAACACAGCCAGTGTGGCCTTCATTCTGCAGCCACAGCGACTGCTCACCGTGCGCGACAGCGACCTGGCGGACTTCCGCCTGCTGCGCATGCGCGCCCGGCGCGGCCAGGTGGTGGCGCACAGTGCCCAGGAGCTGTGCGTACTGGTGTTCGAGCAGAAAGTGGAAAACCTGGCGGACGCCCTGGAGGATATCCACCTCAAGTTGGGCGAGGTCAGCCACCTGGTGCTGGAGGACGAGGCCGCGGAACTGGAGGATGCCATCGACCAACTGGCCAAGCTGGAGGACAGCAACGGCAAGGTGCGCCTTTGCCTGATGGACACCCGCCGTTCCATCACCTTTCTACAGCGCCATATCAAGATCGACAACGAACTGCAGGAGACCGTGCGGGACATCATCCGCGATATCGACACCCTGATGGCCCACACCACCTTCCTGTTCGACAAGATCAACTTCCTGATGGATTCCACCCAGGGGTTTATCAATATCGAACAGACCAACATCATCAAGATGTTTTCCATTGCCGCGGTGGTTTTCCTGCCCCCCACCACCGTGGCCAGCATCTACGGAATGAATTTCGATTTCATGCCGGAGCTGAAATGGCTGTTGGGCTATCCTTTTGCTCTGGGACTGATCGTGCTCTCGGGCATTGCGCCCTACTGGTATTTCAAGAAAAAAGGGTGGTTGTAATTTGAAGGTGGGCGAACTCTCCCCTTTCCCGCTTACGGGGGAGGGGGCACTGACCGGCTCCCCCTCTCCCTAACCCAGTGACTCGCGCCATCCATGGCGCTCGGCCTTCGGCCAGCTAAAGCTGCCCAAATCCGCTCCCGGCGGATTTGTCCCCCAAAAGGGGGAGAGGGGACTGTCGGGGCGAGTAGTTACGAAATCGGATTCTACTCGCCGCCTGTGGATAAATCCTGCGCCGGCAACACTGGTCGTCGCGGTTCCGTGGCCCTCCGTCTCAACTGCTAAAATAAACCTGAAAAGCGCCACGCCGGGAACCCGCCAATGGGACAGACAACTTTCCACCGCAGACAGTGGCTGAGCATACAACAGGCGGTGAACCACCTGAGCGCTGTGGCGGAGGAACCGCTGACCAGCGCGGATCTCGCCGACCTGGCCGAGGACTATCAACTGGATCTCTACTGGTACCGCCCCGGCCAATTGCTCACCTACACCGACGGCCGCGGTACCCTCGAATTGGATACGCCCATGCGCCTGTGCCCGGAAAACCACAGCGACTGGCAAGCGATCGCGGGCATATTGCGCCACCGCCCCGCCCTGCCCGCCTACGAACAGGACACCCCGCTGCTGGAGGACGCGGAGGGCAACCGCCTGCGCATCACCTTCGAGCGGAGCCAGCGTCCCGAGCCTTTCAGCAACCGCTGGTATCCCACTTTTGCCGAACTGGTGGTGAAGCGCAGCCAGTTGGAACAACTGGAGCCGCAGATATTCTCCCCGCGGGAAGCGGACAGCGAATTGAAGCCAGACCTGCTGCTCAATGTGATCTGGGAGCTGGAACAACTGGCCCTGGACGGCTCGAAACCAGGGCTCTCCCCCGCCTGGTTGGCAAGTGAACTGGCGCGCCGCAATGGGGATATCGACCGCGGCGCCGTGGAACGGGTGCTGGCGGCCGCGGAGCGGGAGGGGGCGCGGCAGGCGTACTGATCCCCCTTTTTCCTTGGTGGGAGCGGCTCCCGGGAGCGCGGAGCTCCAGCTCCGCACGCGGGCCGAAGGCCCGTCCCTCCCCAGCCCCTCTCCCGCGGGCGGGAGAGGGGAGCAGGTACAAAAATCGGCTATCCAGCCAATTTTTAACTCATCGCATCCCTGTTGGCTCGACCTCTGGCGTCGAAATTGGCTTTCCTGCCAATTTTTGACTCGCCACATCCTTGTGGCTCGCCCTCCGGGCGCCTCTGGCGTCGAAATTAGCTTTCCTGCCAATTTTTGACTCGCCACATCCTTGTGGCTCACCCTCCGGGCGCCTCCGGCGTCGAAATTGGCTTTCCTGCCAATTTTTCGATAGATTCGTTCAGGTTTTTGCACTGTTCCGTCGCTTCGGAGTTTTTATAATGGTCGCTTGCGGACAATAGGGGGAATGTCGTGCCGGCCAGAAACAGCAATACGGAATACGGGTGGGTGGCCATTGCCCTGCACTGGCTGATGGCCCCCGCCGTTATCGGGATGTTCGCCCTGGGCTGGTGGATGCGCCAGCTATCCTACTATGACCCCTGGTATCGCCAGGGCCCGGAACTGCACAAGGGCATCGGCATCATCCTGCTGGGGCTGCTGCTGGCGCGCTTGGCCTGGAAACTCATGAATCCCAGCCCGGCGGCGGAGGCCGAAACCCCACGCTGGCAGAAAACACTGGCGAGCCTGACTCACAGTGTCATCTATCTGTTGCTGCTGGCGATCATGTTATCCGGTTACCTGATTTCCACCGCCGATGGCCGTCCCATCGACGTGTTCGGCCTGTTCGAAGTGCCGGCGACGATCCATGGCATCGAGAACCAGGAGGACGTCGCCGGGCTGGTGCACGAGGTGCTCGCCTGGAGTCTGATGGCCCTGGTGGCCCTGCACGCGCTGGCGGCACTGAAACACCACTTTATCGACCGCGATGCCACCCTGCGCAAGATGCTCGGGCGCGGTGTCGCAATCACCAACTCCAACCCCGCAATCACAAAATAAGGGAGCAACCAATGAAAAAACTCACCGCACTGCTGTTTGCCGCACTGATCGGCACGACCGCCCAGGCCGCGGACTACAAGATCGATACCAGCGGCGCCCACGCGTTTGTCCAGTTCCGCATCAAACACCTGGGTTACAGCTGGCTGTACGGCCGTTTCGACAAATTCGACGGCACCTTCTCCTACGACGAGGAAAATCCGCAATCCTCTTCCGTAGAGGTGAAAATCGATACCACCAGCCTCGACAGCAACCACGCCGAACGCGACAAGCACCTGCGCGGCTCCGATTTCCTCGACGTCGCCAAATTCCCCACCGCGACCTTCAAGAGCACCGGCTTTAAACCCCTGGGCGACGGCAAGGCCGAACTGACCGGCGACCTGACCCTGCGCGGCGTCACCAAGGCAATCACCATCGACGTGACCAATATCGGCGGCGGCAAGGACCCCTGGGGCGGCGAGCGCCAGGGTTTCAGCGGCACCACTGAGTTCAAGCTGAAGGACTTCGGTATCGACTATGATCTGGGACCGGCCTCACAGACCGTGGAAATGATCCTGGATGTGGAAGGCGTTAAGATTTAATGATGAATGCGGACAAATCTGCTCCCGGCAGATTTGTCCGCATTCCGCATTCCGCATTCCGCATTCCGCATTCCGCATTCCGCATTCCGCATTCCGCATTCCGCATTCATGAAGTGCGTCCCTGCACTTCACCCGCTTCGCGGGCAGCCTTCGGCTGTGCAGATCTGCTCCCGGCAGATTTGTCCGCATTCATCATTCTGCCCTAAGCCCCGACGCTCGATAATTTCGCCGGGCCGGACAGGCCGCAGAGCCGACCCACGCCGTAAACCAACCAGGCGCTCACCACCGCCGGCAAAACTTCGAAGATGGTCGCATTGAGCCCGGACATACGCCAGCCGATGGCCACCGCGCTGGCCACCAGTACCATCGCGATGGTCAGCGACTCGCGGGGCCGCCCGCCCAGCGCATAGACCACCAATAGACCGCCGAAGGCAGAGCCCAGCACGCCCCAGGCGAACAGCACCAGGTTGAACACATTCTCCTTGGCGAACAGGGCGATCAGCAGAGATGCCCCCACCACCACAAGCGTGGCGACGCGGGCGGTACCGTAGCCGTGCCAACGCGAGGGCATCAGGTCCCGGGACAGACAGGCGCTGCAGCTTAGTATCAGCGAATCCACAGTGGAAATAGTGGCCGCAAAGAGCCCCGCCAACACCAGGCCGGTAGCCGCCGGGTGCAGCAACACCTCCGCCATCACCGGCAGGGCCAGTTCCGCGTCCAGCTCACCGCCGCTCATCACCAGGGACGGGTCTACCGCCCCCTGATCCATCAGCAGGCGCGCCATCATGCCCACGCCCACCGCCAGGGTGTAGAAGGCCACGAACCAAAGATAGTAGTAGATGCGCGCCCGGCGAATGCTTTTCACATCATTGCAGGCCATAAAGCGCACCATTACATGGGGCTGGCCGATCACCGCCGCCCCGGCGAAGGTCCAGCCAATCAGGAACAGCAGGGCACCGTTCAAACCGCTGACAGCGGATTCGGCGGGGAAAAACTGGAAGAAACTGGGAGAGACCTCGTGCAGACCGCTCCAGGCCGGCTGCCAACCGCCGACGGTGGACACCGCCGCAACCAGCATCACCACCATGGCGACGATCATCACCACCGACTGTGCGGCGTCGGTCCACACCGAGGCCCGCAAGCCGCCGGAAAAACCGTAACAGAGCACCATCACCGCGCCGATAACCGCGCCGGTGCGCAGATCCCAGCCGAACAGGGCCTGCAGGGCCTTGCCGCCGGCCTTGAACTGAGCGGCGGCGTAAACGCCCAGCAAAGCCACGGCGATCAGTGCGGCCACCACCTTGAGAAGCTGGAAATTCTCCCCGCCCCAGCGAGACAACAGCTCCGGGATGGTGAGGGTACCGCGCTGTTCGGTCATCTGCCGCACCTTGCGCGTCACCAGGGTAGCGGCCATCCAGTCCCCCAGAATCCAGCCCACCATCATGGTGAACGCCGGCAAACCGGTGGCGTAGGTGTAGCCGATCACCCCGATGAACATAAAGCCGGAATTGTTGGTGGCCACCGCGGAAAGACCGGTGAGCGAAGGCGGCACGGAACTGCCGGCGAGCAGGTAGTCGGACTGCTTCTTGGAGCGGACCAGCACCGACGAAAAGCCGATCAGGAGAAACATCAACAGGAAACCGAGAAAACTGGCAAGCAGCATGGGATAGCGACCCCGCAGGTTAAACCTTCCTTCGACCCCCGGAAACACGGGGGCCGGGCAAAGGCTTTAATTATTTTTTAGAAACCTTGTATCTCCGCGTCAGGATACCAGCTAAGGAACCGCTGAATAGTCAAATTAGTCACTCCGGCGAAGGCCGGAGCCCAGAGAAATCGCCGTGTTCTGGATTCCGGCCTTCGCCGGAATGACGATATTCAGAGGTTTCCCAAGACGTGGAATATCTCAAGCCGCGCATATCGCATCGCCGTGTTCGTAAACCTCCACCAGCGCGTGGTGCAGGCTTTTCACAGCGACTTCATAATCGTTTTCATTCACCACAAACTGCATATCCACCTGGCGCATGGACTGGTGCACCGCAAGGATACTGATACCGGATTGCGCCAGCGCCGCCACCGCGCGCGAGAGCATACCGGGCACCTTCATATCGCTGCCGATCGCGGAGACCACTGCCACCTTGCGCACCTGGATGTCGCAGTCCGGATACTGCTCGCAGATTGCGCTGCGAATACGCTTTACAGTTTTCAGGTTGTTGGCCAGAAAATGCGTAATGGTATTGGCGTTGGTGTCCTTGGTAACCACGCTGCCTTTAAAGCGCCCGATGATTTCGTTAATCACGCGATCATAGGCCGTCATACTGCCCATCATGTCCTGGTCGAAACATTCCACCGCATAGATATTCTTGCGCCCGGCAATAATCTCTACGCAGGGGGTTTCGCTGACATAGTCGCCGGTCACCAGGGTGCCGCGGTGTTCCGGCTCAAAGGTGTTCATCACCCGAAGCGGAATCTCCTGCTGGCGCAGCCCCTTGGCGGCGCGGGGATGAATGGCCTCCATACCCAGGTTGGCCAGCTGGTCCGCCACGTCGTAGTTGGTGCGGCCGATGGGCACTGCCTGGTTTTCCCCCACCAGGCGCGGGTCGGCGCTGCTCAGGTGGTATTCCTTGTGAATGATCGCCTCGCGCGCACCGGTGATCACCGCGATGCGGCTGAAGGTCATCTCGCTGTAGCCGCGGGCGAAGGTTTTCATCAGTCCCTCGCGGGTATGTGCATAGCCGGTGACAATGGGCAGCTCCCTGGCGAGATCGATATCGCGGAAGGCGCGCTCGATGCGCTCGTCCAGGGTCAGGTGGTCGCTGTCCCTCCAGCCGGTGAGGTCGACGAAGCGCGCCTCGATGCCCTCCTGGCGCAACAGCTGCGCCGTGTTCCAGGCGCTGTGTGTCTCACCCAGGCTGGCGAGCATCTCGCTGACGGTATCGAGATGGCCCTCCAGGGCAAAGTGGCCGTGCTGGCAGAGCCGCTCCAGGTCCGCTAGGCAGCGCTCGGTATCCTCCAGGCGCTCGCCGATAAACTCGTTGGCCTTCTTGCACAGCGCCGGGTCTTCAAACAGTATGGCGTTGATTTCCCCCATGCGCTCGCGCAGGCCGTGCACGGCTTCCGACCAGCTGCGCTCCTCCTCGGCACCGGCGAACAGGGCAAAGACACCCGGGCGCCCGGATTTCTTGTGTTCCAGCAGCATATCGGTGATGCCGCCGTAGGCGGAGACCACGAAGATACGCTGGTAAACCCCCTCGCGATCCGCTCCGCCGTTCTTGAGAATGATGTTGTCGCGAACTGCGGCATAGTCGCTCATGGACGTGCCGCCGATTTTTTCCACCGTGTGTAGTTTCATGGTTTCCCTGTAAAGGATGTCGTTTCGAACTCTCGTGTCGACGCGGGCCGCCAACGGGCGGCCCGGGCTATGCAACATCTGTCATTTTTTGTCGGAGATTTCTTCAGCTTCCAGTTCGTAGGCGCCGCTGGCATTGTGCACTTCCTTGCCGTGCAACGGCGGGTTGAAGACACAGGCCATCTTCATTTCCGTTTTGGCACGCAGGATATGCTTGTCGTTTTTATCCAGGATATAGATGGTGCCCGGCTGGATGGGATAGACCTCTCCGTCCGCTACCGTCTCCACCTCGCCCTCGCCGGAAATGCAGTACACCGATTCCAGGTGGTTCTGGTAATGCAGGTTCAGCTCGGCACCTTCATAAATGGTGGTGATATGGAAGGAGAACCCCATATTGTCGTTTTTCAACAGCAGCCGCGTGCTCTCCCAACCTTCGGAAACCACACGGCGGGCTGTTTTTTCTGCGTCCTGTAAATTCCTGACAATCATTACTCTGCTCTCTCAAACTTCAATAACAATGGAAAACTGCGTAGGGTGCGCCGCGCGCACCATTTCGACTTCTCGACTTCACCCCCGGTGCCGCTCTTCCGGATCAGGCTGCGCCGGCCAGTTCGTCTTTTTTCTCACTGTTTTCATCGCCGTCCTCGGCAAAGAAATCGTGTTCCTCCGGTACGTCCTGACCCTTCAGCACTTTGGCCACCGCCGCCTCGACAATATCCAGTGCCTTTTTCAGGTTGTCGTCACTGATCGTCAGCGGGCACAGGGTTTTCACCACGTGGTCGTCGGCGCCGCTGGTCTCGATCACCAGTCCGTGCCGGAAGGCTTCGCGGGTGATCTGTCCGGCCAGGTCGCCGTTCACACAGTTTAGCCCGCGAAACATGCCGCGACCGCGGGTGGTGAGGTTGCCGTCGCCGTAGTTGTCCACGATTTTTTCCAGGCGCTCACCGATGTAGTCGCCCTTGCGTAGTACTTCCGCGGCGAACCTGTCATCGCTCCAGTAGTGGTCGATCGCCGCCGTGGCGGTGACGAAGGCCAGGTTGTTGCCGCGGAAGGTGCCGTTGTGCTCGCCCGGTTTCCACTGGTCCAGCTCCGGCCGCATCAACACGACTGCGAAGGGCAGGCCGTAGCCGCTGAGGGATTTGGACAGGGTGACGATATCCGGCACCACGCCGGACTCCTCGAAGCTGAAGTAGCTGCCGGTACGGCCGCAGCCCGCCTGGATATCGTCGATGATCAGCAGCACGTCGTGCTTCTTGCACACCTCGGAAAGATTGCGCAGCCAAGTGGTGGTGGCCGCGTTGATGCCGCCCTCCCCCTGTACGGTTTCCACAATTACCGCCGCCGGGTGGTCGACGCCGCTGGAGGAATCGGACAGCACCTTGTCCAGGTAGGCAGTGGTGTCGATGTCGTCGCCCAGATAGCCGTCGTAGGGCATGCGGGTCACACCGGCCATGCTCACGCCGGCGGCGCCGCGGTGATGGGAGTTGCCGGTGGCGGCCAGGGACCCGGCGGTAACGCCGTGGAAGCCGTTGGTAAAGGAGATGATGTTCTCCCGCCCCTTGTACTTGCGCGCAATTTTCATCGCCGCCTCCACCGCGTTGGTGCCGGTGGGACCGGTAAACTGCATGACATAGCTCAGGCCGCGGGGCTGCAGGATCTTCTCGTAGAAGGTCTCCAGGAAATCGCGCTTGGCCGCGGTGTGCAGGTCCAGGCCGTGGGTGATGCCGTCGCGCTCGATATATTCCAGCAGCGCCTTCTTGAAGACCGGGTTGTTGTGGCCGTAGTTGAGCGTGCCGGCACCGGCGAGGAAATCCAGGTACTGGTTCCCTTCCTCGTCATACAGGTACTCGCCCTGGGCGCGGTTGAAAATGCGCGGAAAGGCGCGCGCGTAGCTCTGTACTTCCGATTCGATCTCGTCAAAAACTTTCATGATGGCAATCCTTGTTGGTGAGTTTGGAGGATTGAATAGGTATAGGAGCAGGGGATCACCCGGCGCCCTCGGCCGCGCCGGTGAATGGGCCTATGCGCAGCAGGGTTTCGCTGTCGTGACGGCCGCGGAAATGGCGATCGCGATCGAACAGCACGGACTCGTCGCAGCCGGCGCCGAGCTTGCGCGCCAGGCCGTGGAACAGCGCCCAGGAAGCGCGGTTGTCGGGAGTGATGGTGGTTTCCAGGAAGCGCACTTCGGCGCAGCAGGGGCGGCCCAGGATCTCCCGGACCATACGGCCGGCGAGGCCGATCCCGCGGGCCTCGGCGGCGACCGCCACCTGCCAGATAAACAGGGTGTCCGGGCGTTCGGGCACCCGGTAACCGGAAACGAAACCGACCAGGTTGCCATCCAACTCAGCGGCGACGCTGGTGGCGGCGAAATGGCTGGCCTGCAGCAGGTTGCAGTAGATGGAATTTTCATCCAGGGGTGGGCAGCGGCCGATAAGCGCATGGACCGCGGCGCCATCTTCACTGAGAGGCCGGCGCAGCAGGGGCTCTGCCCCTTTGGCGCTGCGCCGCGCATAGACCTCACCTTCCGGGGTTTCTCCTTCAGCCCGTTCTTCCCTCGCCCGGCTGATGGCTGCGGTTTGGCTGGTGGCCCTCGTTTGACTGAGGGCTCCCGCTTTGCTGTTGGCGCTCAAATCGATACCTTTAGTTGTCAAATGTTTATTTAAAGGCCAAAAAGTAGATTTTTCCGTCCAAATTCCACTTTTTGGATCATATTTGGCCTTTAATACATAAAACTATTTACTACTCTAAATAATTTTTTGCATAGTACTCTAACTAACCACCAAATCGCAAGACGGAGCCCCATGCAAACTGATCACAAGTCACGCAGATTGACGCCATCGGGCAGTGCCGCTGAAAGCAGCACCCACGGGCGGGCGCGGGGCGAGACAATTGACAATCGCGACCAGGGCCCTAAAGTCGGCCACAGGCGATTCTCCCGCCGCGACCTGCAGAGCCTGCTACTGATGGACAAGATTGAAGAAGTACTGATTACCCTGCGCCGACTGATTCGCGCCACCGACCTCCACTCCAAGCAACTGGTGAAAACCGCCGGCCTCACCGCCCCGCAATTGCTGCTGCTGCAGGCGATCCGCGAGAAAGGCCAGGTCACCATCGGCGCCCTGGCCAGGGAAATCAGCCTCAGCCAGGCGACGGTCACTACCATTCTAGACCGCCTGGAGAAGCGCGAACTGGTGTATCGGGAACGCTCCTCAGAGGACAAACGCAAAGTCCACGCCTACCTCACCGACAAGGGCGCGGACATCATCCGCGACGCCCCCACCCCCTTGCAGGAGCACTTCGTACGCCAGTTTCGCGATCTGCGCGACTGGGAGCAGTCCATGATTATCTCGTCCCTGCAACGGGTGGCGCTGATGATGGACGCGGAGCATATCGACGCCTCGCCGGTGCTGGATATCGGCGACCTTGACCGCAAGGACAGCCGCCAGCTGCCGTCGGAAAAAGAAGGGGCCGACGACGGAAATTGACCCTCAATCTCCAGGCAATTGACCCTTCCGAACGGTTGCCGGTCCCGGCAAAGGGAACATCCGAAATCGCACGCAAAGATTTGCGCGCCAGCACAAGTTTCCGGCAAAATTCCCCCGCTTAGCACTCAATCATTGCAATCGACCGGAACTTCGGTATAAATGGGCGAACAACACTAAAGTGGCCGCCAACCATAGAGTTAGCGCTCACTACTCAAGACAGGGCGCAATAACAACACCAAAGCGCTGCTAACTACGTTTTACTGCATGGACTCGGGCAGTGGTTTAGCGCGCGCGGAAGACGCCTGGCGAAAAACAACCGATAGCTACTATCGGCTCCCGACGGTTAGCCTGTGGCAACCGCCCGCCTCCCGCCATTGCACCACCTGTCTGTTTCAATGAAAAACCGGGGCGAAGGGACCGACAACATGGCATGCCTGCAACACCCTGACAGGGAGCAGCCCGTCTACCTGATGGCACACCATACCATCGGCCGGCGCCAGGGCGCCGTGGACACGCGGATCACGAGCGCAGAAATTTCCGGTATCCACGCCGCCATCCAGTGGACCGGCACCCACTGGAATATTCGCGATCTGAGCCGCAACGGCACCTGGGTCAATGACCAGCAGCTGGTTCCGGCAAAAAATTACCAGCTCCAGTTGGGGGACAAAGTCGCCTTCGGCCGCGCCGACAATCCACTGTGGGCAGTGGAAAACCTCGACGCACCCGAAAACCTGCTGATCGACCTGCGCACCGGCGAAGCGCAATACCTGGAGCGGTATCACCTGTTGCCCGACGAGCGCGACCCGGTGGCCACCCTGCATCTGAACCCCGTCACCGGCCAGTGGCTCTACGAACTCACCGGCAATTCCAACGGCGGCGAAAACGCCCGCGTCGTCAAACACGGCGACCGCATCGATTGCGGCCGCCATGGCTGGCAGTTGTTTCTCGCCGACAACCAGGGCACCACCAAGGAGTTGTCCCTGGAGCAGTTGTCGATCGCCGACTTCAAACTGCGCTTCATCTCCAGCTACCACGAAGAACATGTGCAAATGCAGCTGATCCGGGAGAAAGTGAAAGTCCCCCTGCCCGGGCGCTCTCACCACTACCTGCTCCTCTACCTCGCCCGCGCGCGTATCAGGGACATAAAACGGGGGCTGGACCCGGAATTCCAGGGTTGGATTCCTATCCAGGTGGCAACCCAGGAGCTGGGCCTCACCCCCAACAGCATAAACATGCAGCTCTTCCGCGCACGCAAGCAGATTGCGGAATCCCTGCCAGACGCCATCGACACCTCGGCCCTGGTAGAGCGGCGGGCCTGGGAAATCCGCCTGGGCTGCGGCCAGTTTGAGATCTATAAGGGCTCCCAACTGGAAGCCCATACGAGCGGGGCGGAGACAGTCAATGAACAGTGAACAGCATGAACAGTAAGAGCATCTCTATCGATAACTGATCATTGGTCACTGATAACCGCCATGCCAACAGAACAATCCCCTTTCTACATCGGACGCTACCTGGTCACCGGCCGCCTCGGCTCCGGCGGCATGGGCGTGGTCTACCTGGCCACCGACGAGCGCCTGGGCCGCCAGGTGGCCATCAAGCGCCTGGTGAAAAACCCCAGCAGCAGCTCCGCGCACCTCCGGATTCGCCAGGAGGCCCTGCTGCTGGCACAGCTCAACCACAGCAACATCGTGCAGATCTACGATGTGGTGGAAGAGCGGGACGACGTGGCGCTGGTGATGGAATACGTGGACGGCTGCTCGCTCACCCACTGGCAGCGCGAGCGCAACCCCGGCCTGATCCAGAAAGTCCGACTGCTCAAGCAAATCTGCAGCGGCCTCTCCCGGGCCCACAGTGTCGGCATCATTCACCGCGACCTGAAAACCGACAACATCCTGATCGACAGCGACAATACCGCCAAGATCGGCGACTTCGGCATCGCCAAGAACTGGCGCGAAACCAGCGACCTCACCCGCGAACAGCATATCGCCGGCAGTTGGGGCGCAATGTCACCGGAACAGGCCCAGGGCAAACCGCTGGACAACCGCAGCGACCTATTCTCCCTGGGCGTCCTCGCCTATCAGCTGCTGTGCGGACAGAATCCCTTCGGCCACTGCGAAAGCCCCTATGTGCTCGTCGACCGCATCGTCAACAGCCAGCACCCGCCGGCCTCGAAACTCAACCCCGAACTGCCGGGGGCCCTGAGCCAACTGCTGGACCGGCTGCTGGCCAAGGACCCCGCCCAGCGCCCCCTCAATGCCGCCTCGGTGGTGGCGGAACTGGAGGCCATTGCGGTAAGCCTGGAAAACCGCGGGTCCGGTTTCAGCGGCAGCCGCACAGTCACCATTACCGTGGAAGATTACCACCGGCGCAAACAGCAAGGCGGGGGGAAATATCGCAAATTCATCGCCGCCACCGCCGCATCCCTGCTGATGGGAGGTGCCATAGCGCTGTTCGCCTACACCCAGCACACATCCGAAGGGAAATATATCGCCCTGGTATCACCCATGGATAATCCCGAGGCCCCAAGGGAGGTCCGGCTGCTCACCGGCAGCGTCATGAACGCACTCGCGGAAGCGCTCTCCGATCGCCGCGGACTATATCTGGTGCCCGTCTCCGAATCCCAGAGGCTGCGGGGCCTGCCTTTGCGCAAACAAGCGCAAACACTCAATACCCAGCTACTGTTGAACCCCGAAATCTCGTGCGACACAAGCTTTTGCGACCTCTCGCTGGAAGTAATCGACGCGCAGAATTTTTCCGTGGTCGCCAATCGGAGCATCTCTGTCAGCCTGGACTCCTATTTAGGCAGCTTCGAAAAAACATTCCAGCAAGTCGGCTACCTTCTGCCCGACCATCCCTCGCGCCAGCAAAGACCACAATACGAAATTGCAGAAGAGGACTACAAACGCTATCTGGAACTGGCGGAATACCCATTCGATGAACGCAATATCGCCACCTACCTCGAGACCCTGGAAGAGCTGCAGCAAAAAGCGCCCTACTTCCCGCACATTTACGAGCTGTATAGCGAGCAGGCGTTCAAGGATCGCTATCACAACCTCAATATGGAATCCGTTGATCGCCTGCGGCAGTTTCTGAGCAAAGCGCCGCCCCAAATCGCCAACACACCGGAAATTATCAGCGCCAGGTTAATTCAGGCCCAGACGGAAGCTGACTGGCAGGAGGCCGACCGGCAACTGCAGCGCTTGAAACCCGCCATCGCAGACGAGGCCAGTTTCTATCACCGCAAGGCCATTTATCTTCACCTGAGGGGCGAGTACCAGCAGGCACTGGAGGCTTCGAACCGATCGTTGGAGCACCGCACCAGCACCAACTATCTGGTACAGAAAGCCATGGCCCTCAGCTTCCTGGGCGATATGAAAAGTGCCAGGCCGGTACTGAGGCAAGCCCTGGAAATCGACGACACCTATATCGATGCCATATCCCTGCTCGCCGCCAACGACCTGGATATGGGCAACACTGCGGAAGTCGTGCACCTGCTCACCTCCGTAGACCGCCAACTGCTGAGCCCCCTGGACACCTACAACCTGTGCACCGCGCAATACCTGGAAAAGAACTTCGCCGAGGCGGACCCCTGCTTCGAGGAACTGCTGCAAATCAACCCGGACGACACCGAACCGCTGCTGTTCCGCGCGGAAATGGCCCGCGCTCAAGGGCGGGAGTCATTGGCCCGGGAACTCACCGAACAGGCGGTGCAGAAAACTCTCACCCGGGAAGGATGGGAAAACAAGCTGATCCTGGCCCTGGCCTACGCCCAAATGGGCCGGCACCAGCAGGCGGTGGAAACCCTGATCAAAGTCCGCCGCCAGGCCAGGGACGACACCTACGTAAACCATATCCGCGCTCAGATCTATATCACCACCGGCGACCTGGTATCCGCAGAAGCGCATATCCGCCGCACCCTGGAACTGGGACAGTCGCCCATCTGGTACCACACCAGCCGCTTCGCAAAAATCTGTACCCATGGCGGCTTTGCCGACCTGCGCACGGAATATCCTGCCCTGTGCTCGGAAGGAGCACAAAACACCCACACCGAGGTAGCGAGACAATAGAAAAATCCAACTGTAGGAGCCTGCTGGCAGGGCCATCCCGCGCGCATACAAAGCACCGCTTTGTGCGCGGGATGGCGGGGCCGGGGCTGGACAGAAAGCTCAGGGGAACGCCAGGAAAGGCCCGCGCCATTTTGCAAGCAGGCGCTACAACACAAAATATCGTAGGATGGGCAAAAACACGATGTGACGCGCCCATCACGCCCCGAAAGAAGAACAAACACCCATGGAAACCGCCGAACCGGAACAGATACAGTTAGACCGCTACCGGCTGGGCCGCACCCTCGGTGCCGGCGGCATGGGCGTGGTCTACCTGGCGCAGGACACCAAACTGGACCGCCCGGTCGCCATCAAGAAGCTGCGCCGCGACGCTGCTGGCGAGTCCGCCCGCGGCCGCATCCAGTCCGAGGCCCAGCTGCTGGCCAAGCTCAACCACAGTAATATCGTCCAGCTCTACGACGTATTGGAGGAAGACGGCGGCATCGCTCTGGTGATGGAATACGTGGAGGGCACCACCCTGCGCGAGTGGATGCGCGAACATATCGCCCCGCTGCGGGAAAAGATCGGCCTGCTGATGCAGATCTGCGACGGCCTGGGCGAAGCCCACGCCCTGGGCATCATCCACCGCGACCTCAAGCCCGACAATATCCTGATCACCCATAACGGCATAGCCAAGATTACCGACTTCGGCATCGCCAAATCCCAGGAGCAGCAGGACCTCAACCTCACCAAGGAAGATCACGTGGCCGGCACCCTGGGCGCCATGTCCCCGGAACAGATCCAGGGCAAATCCCTGGACCTGCGCAGCGACCTGTTCAGCCTGGGCACCATCGCCTACGAACTCTTGTGCGGCACCAAACCTTTCGACACCGGCGAGGGGAACTTCCTGGCCCTGGCCGGCCGGGTAATCAACGAACCCCATACGGCACCGCAACAGGCCTGGTCGAAAATCCCCGAGCCGCTGGCCGTACTGCTGGACAAACTGTTACACAAGGACCCCACCCAGCGCCCGGAGAATGCACAGCTCGTTTACGATGCCCTGGAATTTATGTACCGCCAGGGAGAACCGGACGCGGATACCGAGGAATTCTCCGCCACCATTACCCAGCTCCTCAGCAAGCCGCGCAACAACTACTGGCGCAAAGTCGTCGCTTTCACCGCGGCGGCTGCTGTAATCGCGGGCGGCGTTTGGGGCTGGAACTACCTCAACCGGCTCGATCCGCGATATATCGCCGTGCTGCCCGCACAGATCGAAGGCGAAGCGCCGGAGCTTACCGGCACCCTGGTGCGCCAGGCCTTGTCCCAATCCGTCAGCCATCTAAAAAGCAGCGCCTTGGTGGCATTTACGCCCAAACCAGAAGACAGCCTGGAGGTGCAGATCAAGTCCCTGCGCGAAAAAGGGGTAACCGATGTGCTGGTTTCCCACCTGCACTGCGCGCGGACCCGCTGTGAAATCGAAATACAGCGGCTGGGCGCGGTCGATAATCTGATCAGGAACCAGACCAGCTTTGCCTTTTTGCCGCAGAAGCGGCAGGAGTCTGAGTATCAGATTAGTGAAGCTACTGCACATTTGTTTGACAAAAATTATCTCAAGCATGAAGCGAAGCAGGATTTGATGAATGATGAGGATTATCGGCGCTATCTGGAGATAGTGGCTCGAGCGGACAGCAAGGATCTAGAAGAGAGCGATCTCAAAGTAATGGAGGAGTTGGTACTGCGGTATCTGGATAACGCCAACCTCTACCGAGCGTATACCAGTTTAGCAACAAACCTCTATGTTGCTTCAGATAACTTTGATTATATCCAGTCCGGGCTAACGGTACTGGAGCGCGCCAAATTGCGCGATATTGATGAAACTATAGTCTTGGAACTGGAGCTTTGGTTGCGCACTTACGACAGCAATCGAGAAACTTTTGACCAGCTATTACGTAAGCTACAAGAGCTTGATTTCCCTCCAGCTCAGCTTCTCAGCAAGTATGCTCGACTGCTGTATATGCAGGGTGAATATCAGGATGGGGCTAGGTACGCCAGCGAGGCCGCCAATTTGTATCCGTCAGCGGAAAATCTATACTTGACCGCCCTAAACCAATTCGGCAGCGGAAAATATAAAGAAGCAACGAGCACGCTAACTCAAATTACGCAACATTTTCCCGAGCACTGGGCATCTTATGCCACATTAGGCGCGATCTATATTGAAAGCGGGAACTACCAAGCATCCGAAGATATCATCAGTGCTATTCCAAAGGAATTCCGAAACTGGAGAACTCTCGTCAATCTAGGAGTGGCTTACTTTTTACAAGAAAAGTACATAGAAGCCCTAGATGCCTATAAAAGTGCCTTACAAGTCTCACCAGAAAATCTTACAATTCTCGGCAATATTGCGGAAGTATACCTAGCACAAAAAGACAACCAGAAGGTCTTGACCTACTTCCAACAAATTGAACAGCTTAGCGCCAATAAAGATAGTGCCGAGGCCAGTAGATATCACGCATTATCTCTTGCTTACCAAGGAAAAACATCAAAGGCAATCGCACTTACACATAAGCTCAATAAAGCGTTTCCAAATGATACAAACGTAAAGTATGTTGCCTCCCAAATCTATGCCTTGGCAGGAGAGTATAGTTCTTCGAGTTATTATATAGAACAACTCCTTGATCAAGGAATGAGCACAGACTGGTTTTCCCTACCAGTATTCCACCAAGTCTGCGCTCAGCCGGGAACCTCTAAGCGAGTAAAAGAAAGCCTTTGTCGCTAATTACTGGGGCTCAACAAGCACAGCGGGATCGGCAGATTTATATTTCTTGCCATTATACCATGCTACCCAGCAATATTTGTATTTGCGCTGACACCCATCTTCCTTATGCTTGGGATCAAGAAGCACATCCAAAACCTGCGCCCCCTCATCACCGATATAGGACTGGAACTCAGAGAAACAGCGCCATTGCTTCGGCCGCTCACAGAACTCGATACCCGGCAGACGGTTGCGGCACCTCCAGGACATCCAATCCCACTCCCAGCCGGCTCCATCCAGGGTAAACTTCAGCTCCGCGCAGCCATAGCCATGCCCTGAGCCCTCGATACTCTTGAACGCCGCCACAATATCGTCGATCTGGTTGCCACCGGCATCCTCGATCACCCAGACCTGCCCGTCATCCGCCACAGGCTTGACGGTAAACTCGAACGTCACCAGTTCATTACTGTTCACATCTATTTTTTTTGTTTGTGCTGGATTCAGCATTGGGTATTCCTCCCTAGTATCAATATTATTTTCGCGCACACGGGAGCGCGCTTTGTCTATTTTGCCTTATCTGAAAGTAAAAAGGCCGGCAGCAACCGAGTTACTGCCGGCTCAAATGATGGTCCCAACCATCAGACGATTACAACAACACTATCAAGAGCGAAGGGAGCATCCGTGCCCCGCGGCCAGGCCCGTTCCCAAACTGGGCAGACGTAGGCTCTGTGTATACCCAGCCGGCCTGGCAATTCAGCTGGCGCTGAATGGCTTCCTACCCGAGCCGCGCCTGTGCAGCACGGCATCCGGTCCATCGGATGCGGCGTCGAGGAGTGTCTACCCATAGACCGGTCGCCTGAACAACCGAGCGACGCTGCGCTCCTCAACCCTGGCGCTACTCTACGGAAAAACCGATAACAGGTCGATCACACGCCATTACACGCCATTACAGGTTTGGCGAACTTTTAACCACCCACAGCCGCGATCGGTCTTTTGTAGGATGGGCAAAGCGAAGCGTGCCCATCAATGGCCCCACCACAGGATGATCGACGCGCTTCGCCTTGCCCAACCTACCAAGGAACCACCTGTATATCGCCCGCGCGCTGCTGCAGGATGCCCAACGACGCGTTACTGCGCGTTACTGGACACCCACCACGCGTTACTGAAACGCGTTACTGGACACCTGAAACGCGTTACTGGACACCCACCGGCGCGTTACTGGACGGCGCGTTACTGGACACCCACCAAATAAAAAGCATATAGCGCCAGCCCTATTGCAGCCCGTCCGAATCTACGCAAAATACTGGTTATCCATCCACCTTACATAGGTAGCCACCTATGGGACTCCCGCGCAAAGCCCTGATAGCCCTTGAAGCCACGCACTACTACCACTGCGTCTCCCGCTGCGTGCGCCGCGCCTTTCTGTGCGGGCGGGACGAACGCACCGGGCAATGCTTCGAGCACCGTCGTCAATGGATCGAAGACAAGTTGCTGGAGTTGTCCCGGATATTCGCCTTGGACATCTGTGCCTATGCGGTGATGAGCAATCACTACCATGTGGTATTCCACGTGGACGCGGCGAAGGCTGCCGCCTGGGAACTCCGCGAGGTAGTGGAGCGTTGGCACCAGCTGTGCAAGGGTTCCCCCCCTCTCCAACCGCTTCGCCCGCAACGAGGCCCTGGATGCCGCCGAACTGGCCAGACTTACCGAGTTGGCGGAGGTCTGGCGGGCGCGACTCATGAATATCAGCTGGTTTATGCGTATGCTGAACGAGTCCATCGCCCGCGAGGCCAATCGGGAGGATCAGTGCACCGGCCGCTTTTGGGAAGGTCGCTTCAAGTCCCAGGCACTGCTGGACGAGGGGGCACTGGCTGCCTGCCTGGCCTATGTCGATCTCAACCCGATTCGCGCGAAGATGGCCGAATCGCCCGAGACATCGGACCATACTTCCGTCCAGCGGCGCATCGAAGCCGCAGAATTCCGGCGGCAACCGCAGGCCCTGTTTCCGTTTGTTGGCAATCCCCGCGAACCCATGCCCGCAGGGCTACCCTTTAGGCTACAGGACTATCTGGAGCTGGTGGACTGGACCGGGCGATGTCTGCGCGAAGACAAACGTGGGGCCATCCCCGAAGAGTTGCCGCCGATTCTCGATAGATTGCAAATAGATCCCCGACACTGGCTCTATCTCAGCCGTAACTTTGAGAGCCGTTTCAAGACTCTGGTGGGCTCCGCCCATGCCCTTCGCCGCGCCTGTACACTGCTCGGCAAGCGTTGGGCACAAGGAGTCCGAGACTGTGAATGCTATTTCTCCCCACCTACCGGTCCCTGAGCTTTTGCTTTTCCCGGAAAGAACGTCTTCGCAGGTTTACTGCGGGGCTTAGCGGCATCTCGGCGAGGTTATTCGACACCGCTGCGCAAAACCTCTCCGGCCCGCCGTCCAATCACCAATCCCATGATTCTGCGAAACCAGGACAACGGTAGCTTCCAACCTATTTCCCGAGCTGTGAGACGAACCCTGGGTATCCGAGACGGACTGCGGGCATTCGGTGGGTGGTGGGGATGGGTGTCCTGTACCTGGGAACTGTCCCGGGGTGGGTGTCCTGGAACTGTGGACTGTCCCGGGGTGGGTGTCCTGGAACTGGCACCGGGAACTGGCATCGGGGTGGGTGGCATCGGGGTGGGTGTCCTGGAACTGCTGGGTGTCCTGGAACTGCTGGTCGAGTGGGTGTCCTGTAACTGTCGCTGTAACTGCACAGGGGTGGGTGTCCTGTAACTGCACACTGGTGTCCTGTAACTGCACACTGTAACTGCACATTGTGCGGCTTGCAGGGGTGACTCGGCCGGGCAAAGCGGGTAGTCTTTTACGGTGAGCGCACCGGCAATCCTTGTTTTCAGAGAGTGCGGGCAGCTCAGGCATCTATCCAAACCAAAAATGAAAGGAGAGGCGCTATGAAAGCCAAGTCTCAGGTGAAAGCTGGCCCGAAGTTAGAAGTAAATCCGCGATAAGCGCATCCGCTAGCAACCATTGAACTCCCCACGAAAAGGAGGAAAGCCATGAAAGCCAAATCTCAAGTAAAAGCCGGCCCGGAACTGCAGATCCACGGTCACGGTTGATCCCCAAACCACAAAAGGGAGAGGTGCTGTGAAAGCCAGGTCTCAGATAAAAGCTGGTCCAAGACTGAAGATCCAACCAAATTGACTTCTCAAACCGCAAGCAGATAAAAGGAGAAATGGATGAAAACGAAATCCCAGGTGAAAGCCGGTCCGGAACTTAACGTCAATAATTGACCTATCAAACCATAAACCAGAAGAAAGGAAAAATGCCATGAAAGCCAAATCCCAGGTGAAAGCCGGCCCGGAACTGGACATCCACGGTTGACTTCTCAAACCGTAAACCAGATAAGAGGAGAAATGCCGTGGAAACCAAATCTCAGGTAAAAGCCGGCCCAGAACTAAAGATCAAAACTTGATCTCTCAAACTGCAACCCATATAAAAGGAGAAATGCTATGAAAACCAAGTCCCAGGTAAAAGCCGGCCCAGAACTGGACATCCACGTTTGATTCATCAAACCTCGAACTGGATAAAAAGAAGAGATGCGGTGAAAACCAAATCTCAGGTGAAAGCAGGCCCGGAACTGGAAGTCCAACCAAAACGACCTTCCGATCCGCAAACCAGACAAAAGGAAAGACGTTATGAAAATCAAATCCCAGGTAAAGGCTGGTCCGCAGCTGGATGTTCAAGATGATTGACATCTAAAGCCGGAAATCAAATGAAAAAGAAGGAATGTTATGAAAGTCAAATCTCAGATAAAAGCCGGCCCGGAGATCAAAATCCAACCCAAAACTTGACGTGCAAACCGGCTATTGAAAGGTAACCCGGCAGTTGCCGGGTAACTGCCTCCATCCTCACTCTGCCCTAGACTTTCCAGCATATTTGCTTCCTTCCCACCGAAATAGCGCCCAGTAGCAGCGTCCATGGCCACGATCGGCCGCCAGGCTTGCTTAGCGTACGCCGATCGCGGCCATGGGCCGCTCCTACAGGGTGATGCATCAATGCCTTTATTGCGGAAGGCATTGGTAAAAAATCCCCCCCATTGCCGGAGAGAACCGGATAGCCCGGAGCCGAAACAGCAACCGGAATCCCTGCGGCCCCGACGGGAAGTAGTAGACAACAGCTGGCGTAAGCCCTGCACAGGACGTGCCCATCTTTCGGGCGTGGATGCCACGACTTATGACGAGTTCGGTGGGATGCAGAGCCGGTGCAAAGGCGGACACTTATTCTGGAGTCTTGCACTGATCGGATGAGGAAGGCTGAGGAAACCCCTGGCTAGTCGGAAGTAAAAAAGCCGGCAGCAAGCAATTTACTGCCGGCACAATTGATGGTCCCAACCATCGGACGGTTACAACAACACTATCAAGAGCGAAGGAAGCATCCGTGCCCGACCAGGCCTTTCCTCAAACTGGGCAGACGTAGGCTCTGTGTATACCCAGCCGGCCTGGCAATTCAGCTGGCGCTGAACGGCTTCCTGCCCGAGCCGCGCCGCACTCGGCACGGTATCCGGTCCGTCGGATAAAGCGCTGAGGAGTGTCCATCCATAGACGGCCCTGAACAACCGGGTGGCAACGCCGTTCCTCAACCCTGAGCGCTACTCTACGGATAAACCGATAACAGGTCGATCACACGCCATTACACGCCATTACAGGTTTGGCGAGTTTTTAACCAGAACTTGCCACTTAATCTCTCTGGTAGGAGCGGCCGCTGGCCGCGATCGACCTCACTTCCGTAGTGCTGCCGATCGCGGCCATGGGCCGCTCCTACAGATTCGTCCATCAGTGCTATTATTCCGCCGGGCAATGGTAAAAAATCCCCCTCTCACTTAGAATCCGGTCCTTTGATGAGCACAGCGAAGCCTACCCCAATGGCCCTCGCCATCCGGGGCTCGGAAACGCCGCGCATAACCGCAAAGTAATCAAAGAACGCACGCCCCATCATTGGCAGGCCCCAAAAGATACACAGTTCCGTTTTTGACGGTCGACAGGAAGTGACTCAGCAGGCCAAAGCGGTTAGTCTTTTGCTATGAGTACGCCAGCGACTCTGTTTTTCAGGGGTTCTTGCGGCTCGGGTGTGTATCCAAACCACAAACCAACCCAATAAAAGGAGGGACGCCATGAAAGCCAAGTCTCAGGTAAAAGCCGGCCCGGAGCTGGACATTCAACTTTGACATCTCAACCGCAAACCAGATAAAGGGGGAGTGCCGTGAAAACCAAATCTCAGGTAAAAGGCGGTCCGCAACTGGAAATCCAAGACGATTAACTCTCAAGTCACAAACCAGATAAAAGGAGAACGCTATGAAAACCAAATCCCAGGTAAAAGCCGGCCCGGAGCTGGAGATCCACGGTTAACCTATCAAACCTCAAACCAAGAATAACCGGAGGGGTGCGAATGAAAGCCAAGTCTCAAGTGAAAGCAGGCCCGGAACTAAAGGTCCACGATAAACCGTAAACCAGATGTAACTAGTTCCCATCCATAAACGCGCATTTTTTTAGAAACTGGCGCTGGCACCAAATTTTCATTGGCGTGAAGCCATCCAATTCCCAACACCTCGGATCAATCTGGTTAATATTTAACCAATCTTATCTTGAGCTGCTTTTTCAGGGCGAAAGCTATTGTGCCGACTGCTTTCTCAGCACTTTTTGTAGTGTTTGCCGAGCTACTATTGAGCGTTAGCCGCTGTCCATTCGCACTAGGTGCGTCAAGTTATAGCTGATCACCGAGGACCAGACAAAAGCCATGAAGCCGTTTTCGCCCTTCCACATCGCCTTGCCAGCACCAAAGACTCTTTTCAGCTCTGAGATGTTGGCTTCAATACCCGCCCGGAAGTTTCGTAATTTTCTCAAGGTTTTTTCTTTAATGCCCATCGCACCGAGTGTGATGCCATTCTTTCTGTGAAACGCTACTCTCTTCACGCCCAATTCTTTTGCAGTATCGACATTCTTGTGACTGGCGTAACAACCGTCCGCTACCGTGGTTGTCGGTATACTGCCATAGAGGCGCTGGTATTCTTCTAATATAGGAATAAAACGATCACTATCACTCGGGTTCCCATTCTCTATCAAGAGCGTCGTAATAAACCCATTTTTGTCTGTCGATAAGTTGACCTTGTGCCCGTAATCTATACCGCGTTTTGCTTTGACGATGATGTCGGTGTGTGGCTCAAACAGACTCACGATCTTTTCCGATGCCGGCACTTTTTCACCATAAATTACCCGACGCTCGGTTTGATCGATTACCTGCTCCAGCAAGCCCCGGTAGTGCCTGACTTCCTCGATCCAAAACTGCGACAGCGGGTCAGTGCTCTTCAGTTCGACTTGGTCGATGGCTTTATGACTCTGCTTTATTACACGCTTGGCCAAGGGAAGTAACTCTTCGTATAGCTTGTCTTTCTCAGCTTTTTTCCCGTAAAAAATAGCTGCTGCCAACTGTCTGGATGGTTTGCGGTAATCTGTTAATCGCAATTTTACCCCTGTGCGATCCTTGGCTTTCTCAAACAGACGACTCAATACTCGAATGCCATCGTCCAGAAGGCCACTATCGGAAGGACTGACTATGTTGCTTTTGACAACTGTGCTGTCCAGGCGCATGGATTCGTTATCAATCACACCGTCACTAAACGTATTGACCGCAAGTTGCTCGAACACCTTTTGTAATGTTTCCGGCTGAATCCGGCGGATGTTCGTGCACAACGCCGACTTACTTGGATAGCAATCTCTCTCCAGCCGAGCAAAGGCGCGGTAGCTTTGCGAGTCCGCCAAGTGAAAGGCCAGCTTGTCGTAACTCACACCTGTGATTTGCTTCAGCAATAGACAGCGAAGAACACTTTCAACGGACAGCCCCTTGCGGCCAGTGGGGAGTGCGTCACCGGGGATTAAATCGCCCTCCAGCAATGCGATCAGCTCGGGACGATCATCCAAGACGTTCGATAGCTGCGCGAGGAAATCGCCAAACTCGTGTTTTGCGTAGAAATCAAATATACTCTGCTGCACTGTGCGGGTTTCTCGCATAGTAAGGCCCTCTGGTTTTGTTGATTATTTTCTTGCTCGAAAACGATTTTACAAAACTTTAGGGCCTTTTTTAAGGCCTGGAGAAAATTTTTTCCTTATATTTCAATACCTTACCCGTTTATGGATGGGAACAAGTTAGGGAAGCGGGTTTCATCCAGGAGTATCGTCTTACCTTTCGTTGACCGTGCGAGATGCCGGGAGCCGCCGAAGGCCGACATCGCTATTCGTTTCAGCAGGCTGGACCACGGGCAATAGCTGACGTGCCCTTTTTGTATCATGGGCTGCGTTCCAATCGCTTTCGCAGGGCTGCCAACAAATACAGAGATCCCGCCACAATCTGGCGTGTCCCGCCACATGCAATGTTCTGCCGGGCCTAACCCAGACTGGATGCGCCCGGTGACGTTGCCGACGTCGCCGTCAATTGAATGGCCGGTTCAAAAGATATCCTGGCGGGATCGTTCGATGTGGCGTTCCATCGCCCGGTGTATCCTGGTTTAGTTCGCAGATGAGGCGGCGGCCTGAACATCTGAGTTGCCCGTACCCTGTCTCCGGGACTGCGAGCCGTAACGCTTTCGGGCGTGCATCATCCGCTTTGTCAGAGAACGCCTTCCATGCCCCTTCCTCTTCATAAATGCTCGACACTGCTACTTACTCTATTTGTTCTGCAGGGCTGCGACACGGATGAGCCTCAGACCACAACTGAAGCGGCCTCGGTGGTCAGTGTCGTGCGTGCAGAAGTGCGGCCCCTGGCTTCCTCCATAGCGGTGACTGGCACATTGGCCCCGCGCCAGGTGGTGCTGGTTCACACGCAAACGCCGGGGCTGGTGGTAACGGAGTTGTTGGCGGAAGAAGGCCAAACCGTTCGTGCTGGCCAAATTCTGGCGCACCTGTCCTCCGAGCGCCAGCGCGCCGAGTTGGCTGGCTCGCGCGGAGAGCTGCACCGAGCTGAACAGGCACTGGCCCGCGCCGAGGCACTCGCCCCCTCCGGCGCGATGACGCGTAGCGAGGCCGATGCGGTGGCGGCCAGTCATGCCGAGGCGCTGGCGCGCGTGCGCGCCCTGGAAATCGACCTTGCACGAACCGAGGTCCGCGCTCCGGTGGCGGGTTTGCTACAACGACGGAACATCGAAATCGGCGAGGCCGCAAATGATCAACCTCTGTTCGAGATCGCCGCCGATAGCGCCATGGAGCTGGTCGCCGACCTCAGCGAGGCCGCCTGGCGCCAGGTTCGCATCGGTCAAAGCGCCGACATCACCTTGGCGGAAGGACAGGTTTTCTCGGGCCACATACGCCGGTTGTCCGGCGCGCTCGACAGCCGCACCCGGTTGGGGCGTGCCTGGATCAGCCTCGACAATCCACCCGCCGGGCTCGTCTCCGGCCAAGGCGCCACCGCTCGCTTGCAAACCGGGGGCGCCGATCTTCTCGCGCTTCCTCAGTCCAGCCTGCTCCATGATCAGCTGGGCGCCCACGTGTTTCTCGTCAGGAACGGTAAGGCCGTGCGGCAAGACGTGATCCTGGGTGAGCGGAACAGCGAGTATGCTGAAATCGTCAGAGGTCTGAACTCCGGCGATGCCGTCGTGGCGAGAGCGGGGTCGCTGTTGCGCGATGGCGATGCCGTCGTGGCGGAAGCGGGGTCGCTGTTGCGCGATGGCGATGGCGATCCCGTCCGGATCGCGACAACCGGCAACGAACCGGAAGGCCGCGAGCGATGAATTTCAACATTTCCGCAAGAGCCATCCGCAAGCCCGTGCCCTCGCTGGTTCTGTTCGTTCTGTTGCTTCTGCTGGGCGTGTCATCTTTCCTGTCGTTACCGGTCGGCCGCACACCCAATATCGACCTGCCGCTGGTCACTGTGTCCATTTCACAGCCGGGAGCGGCACCTGAAGAACTGGAAACGGACGTAACACGTCTGGTCGAGAACGCCGTGGCGGGGCTTGCCGGTATACGCCACATCAGTTCGTCGGTCACCGACGGCCTTTCAACCACGCGGGTCGAGTTCCAGTTGAACGTGGCCTCTGACACAGCGCTGTTCGAGGTCAAGAGCCGCGTCGATGCCCTGCGCAGCGAACTCCCTGCCAACATAGACGCGCCGGTGGTCGCCAAGGTCGATACGGAAGGCGTGGAACTGGTGACCTGGCAGGTTTCCTCGCCCCACAGATCGCTGGCCGAACTGTCCTGGTTCATCGATGACACGGTGTCCCAGCACCTGCTCGGATTGCCGGGTATCGGCGACGCGGTGCGCAGGGGCGGAAGCGACCGGGAAATCGAAGTCGCCCTGCATCCGGATCGGCTGCTCTCACTGGGAGCCACGGTTGGCGACGTACAGCACGCGCTTCGTGGCAGTCGGGTCGATCTGCCCGCCGGACACTGGAATGCGGCCGATGGCCAGCAGCCCATACGCATCCTGGCGCGGGCACGTTCGGTCCGGGAACTGGCCGATACGCCGTTGCCGCTCGCCGGACACAGCTTGCGTCTCGGCGATGTGGCGCGCATTAGCGATACATCTGCCGAAACCCAGACCTTCCTGCGCCGCGACGGCGTGCAGTCCGCGGTGGCCTTCTCTGTGTTCCGTGCGCGGGGCGCCGATGAGCTTGCCGTGGCGCAGGCAGTCGCCGATGCGTTGCCAAGGTTCAGGGCCCTTGCGCCGGACATCACCTTCACGCTTATCGATGAAACGACTGCTCCTACCGCGGAAACCTTCGATGCGGCAATGAGCACGCTGTTCGAAGGCGCACTTCTTGCGGTCGTCGTTGTCTTCATGTTCCTGGGCAACTGGCGCGCCACTCTCATTGCCGCAGTGTCATTGCCATTGGCAATCGTTCCGACGTTCTGGGTGCTCGATTTGATGGGCTACACGCTGAACATGCTCAGCCTGCTTGGCGTGACGCTGGTGACCGGCATCCTGGTGGACGACGCTATCGTCGAGATCGAGAACATCGAGCGTCACATGCACATGGGCAAGACGCCGCGCCAAGCCACATTCGATGCCACCGCCGAAATCGGTCTGGCGGTGATGGCAATCTCGATCAGCGTCGCCGTGGTGTTCGCGCCAGTAGGTTTCATGAGCGGTGTCGCCGGCCAGTACTTTAAGGAATTCGGACTGACGGTTTCGGTATCGGTCCTGTTTTCGCTGCTGGTGGCCCGGCTCATCACGCCCATCATGGCGGCCAACATACTGCGCCCTTCGAAGAAACCACAACCCGGCGAGGAGGACACCCCGGTTTCCCCGACCGGCTGGTATGCGCATATGCTCGCCTGGGTGGTACGCCGCAAGGGTGTGGTGATCGCTTTCAGCATCCTTGGTTTCGGGCTGTCGCTGGCAGCTGCCAGCCAGTTACCGGATGATCTGGTGCCGCAGGAGGAAACCGGGCGCTTGGTATTCGCCTTGGAAGCTCCTCCCGGCCTCACCCTTTCGCAATTGGCCGACCGAACGGACGCTATGGCCAGGCGCATACGCTCCGAACGGCCTGAGGTGGCGCATGTCCTGGTTGAAGGCGGTGTGTCGCCATCGGGCAAGCAGGAGCTTCGGCTTGCCACGTTGATCGTCCACCTGCGGCCCAGAGGCGAGCGCGAGAAGAGCCAGCGTCAGGTGCAGATTGCCATTCGCGACTTGCTGCGCACATTGCCGGACCTGCGCGCCTGGCCCTTGAACAGCAACCTCGGCCGCGAGGTGGAAATCTCGGTTGCTGCGGCAACGCCATCGCTTCTGGAAGAAGCGGCCTCCCTGGTTGAATCTCGAATGCAGGAATTGGAGCTGGCGAATATCGCCATGGACTCCGGCTTTATACGCAACGAGATCCACATCACGCCGCGGCTGGCGGACGCTGCCCGGCTCGATATTACAACGAGGCAGATCGCCGATGCGGTGCGCCTGGCGGCCGTGGGTGATGCCGACATGATGTTGCCGAAGTTCAAGACAGAGGATCGTCTGGTCCCCATTCGCGTGCGCCTGGATGCGTCGGCTCGGCAAGATGTTGAATTGCTGCGTGCACTCCCGGTAGCGCGCATCGAGGGACAGTCCATTCCACTCTCCGCCGTTGCCGACGTCCGGTGGCAAGGAGGGCCTTCGTCGATCGAGCGATACGACCGTCAACGTCGCGTACTGGTCGGGGCGGACCTTGCCGGCGGCGCGACCCTTGGCACAGCATTGACCGGAATTCGTGCATCCGAAGAGGTGCAGGCGCTGCCGCTTGGCGTATTGATCCAGCCAGCGGGCGACGGCGAACTCCTGGATGAAGTGATGAATGGTTTTGTCGGCGCACTGGGCCTGGGGCTGCTGTTAATGTTTGCCGTCATGGTGCTGCTGTTCTCGGGTTTGCGCCAGCCGCTGATCATCCTGTTGTCGCTGCCGCTGGCCCTGACAGGGGCGATCCTGGCGCTATACGTGACCAGCACACCCATCAACCTACCGGTGTTGATCGGCATTCTCATGCTGATGGGAATCGTTGCCAAGAACGCCATCCTGTTGGTGGACTTTGCAAAGATCGGAGAAGACGGCGGGATGTCGCCCACCGATGCCATCGTCCATGCTTGCCGCACCCGGGCGCGACCCATTTTGATGACCACACTAGCGATGGTGGCAGGTATGCTACCCAGCGCATTGGGAGGCGCCGTCGGCGGCGGATTCCGCTCTCCCATGGCGGTCGTCGTTATTGGCGGCCTGCTCGTGGCAACGGTGCTATCCCTGTTGACGACGCCGGCGCTATTTCTAGCGGTCGAGAGTCTGTATGTCCGCTTTCGGGTGTTCGGGCTTAAGTCGCCTGCATAGGGCTCGGAGCCGGTACATGCTGCGTGGACGGCTTTATCA
Organism: Microbulbifer sp.; assembly: GCF_051659245.1. Lineage (NCBI taxonomy): Bacteria > Pseudomonadati > Pseudomonadota > Gammaproteobacteria > Cellvibrionales > Microbulbiferaceae > Microbulbifer > Microbulbifer sp. The sequence continues at coordinate 63,671 of NZ_JBOFOC010000010.1, read as the reverse complement.
GGACTTATAGTCCGGCTCAGCGCGATCCAGAACGCGCTTGGCGCTTTCCAGATGGAGGCGCGCACTCTCCGGATCGCCCTCCCGCATCTGCCGGGCGGTTTCTTCGGCAACGACCGCCGGAACCAGCGGTCTTCCACTACTCATGGCCCTGATCTGCACATCCGCAGCCCGCTCCAAATAATAGAGATCGTCCCATGCTTCCGCGATCGTCGGGCCACAGACCATCACCCCATGGTTCTTCATAAACAGGATGCCATTGTCTTCGAGCACGCCCGCGATCCTGTCGCCTTCGCGTTCATCGAGCGCCAAGCCGTTGTAATGTCCATCCACGGCGGTTCTACCGTAGAATTTGAACGCCGTCTGGCCCGCCCAGGCCAGCGGTACGAACTGAAAATCGCTGAGCTTGGCCATGCCGCTCGGACGCGCAGCCAGGATAATCTGACGAAATGCGTCGCTGTTCTGGAAAATCCTCTCCGGCCTGTGGATCGTCACACTGCTGGCTGTTATTGCGTTGTTTTCCACCGGAGAGTAATTGGTTCCCGCCACACTGATCTGGATCAAGAAGTCGCGAGCAGTTAGCGTTAGATTCAATGGGAGAACCGTACCTATAAGGATGATCCAATGAAAAACATTCTCGTGATTCTCGATAAGCCCAAACATGAACAGATCGCCCTGCAGCGAGCCATGGCACTGGCCGAGGCGGCGGGCGTGCGACTGCACCTGGTCAGTTTCGCCTACGAGCCACAGCTGACCCTGCCTGGCGTGCACGAGGCAACGGACGACCTGGTGCAGATGATAGTGAGCGGACGCGAACACTGGTTGGAGGAACTACGCAAGCGCCACCAGCTTCCCGCGGACACGGTGACCGAAGCCGTGTGGCACTACAGTATCGCCAACTGGACCCAGGAGGCGCTGGCGCGGGAGCCCTTCGACCTGGTCATCAAGACGGCCCAGAAACAGTTTGGCCGCGGCGGCTTCGGCTCCATCGACTGGCAGTTGATCGAGCGCTCACCGGTGCCCCTGTGGCTCGCGGTCAGCACGCCCTGGGTCAAACGCGAGCGCCTCGTGGCGGCACTGGACCCTTCCGTGGACAACCCCCTGCACCAGGAACTCAACCTGCGGGTACTGGCCACCGGCGACCGGCTGACGCGGCTGCTGAATGCGCAGCTGGAAGCGGTTGCCTGCCTGCCCGGCGTCGGCGTGCTCGAGGAGCTGGGACTGGCGCCCAGGCAGGACACCTCCGCCGAACAGCAGCGCTCGCTGCGCGAGCATCTGCAGGCGATGATCGCTGACAGCGGCGCCAGCTGCAGTGAGATGCACCTGGTGTCCGGCAAGCCGGCGCGCGAGGTCAACCGGATCGTCGACCGCAACAAGGCCCGCCTGATGCTGGTCGGGCGCGGTGTGCGCAAGGGCCCCGCCGGCTTGCTGCTCGGCAACACCGCGGAGCGAATACTTGCCAGGTCCAATACCGATGTGCTGATCGTGCCCTGAGCGATCGGCCATTCGACACTGAAAACAGCTTCGGCTTCAGGTGTGGCACCAGTCTGTAGAATCTGCATCGCGACCACTACGCGCAATCAGTTCGAGGCCCGCATGGTCGCGCCAGTAACCGTCGACGCCATGCGGTAGAAGATCCGGGTTCAACTCGCCACGGCGGGCGCTGTCAAAGGCAGCGACCACCTGTTCCATACGCAACCATTGTGGGGAGATGCGCAGAATGTCGATCCCGAGCTCACGCAGTTCCGGATAATGGCGCAATAGATTGACAGGCTCCCCGGACAGCGTCTGGATACCGTTGATCACGAACAGCTTTTCGCCCTCCTGGGAGGCCAGCGACAGACCGTCGGGATATTCCATACAGCGGTATCCACAGTTGTCCTTGTCAAGCCCGAGGTGGCGGGCGGTGAAGCAGCGCGCCGAATAGGCGAGCGGCATATGTCCGTAAGCGAACAGCTCGACCTCGGGCTTACTGCCGCAGACGTTCAGCACATCGCCCAGTTGCCGCCCGCTCATTTCCACCGGCGCGGTCCAGCGCACCATGCCAAGTGACATCAGGTGAGACAGCGCCCGATGATTGTAAATATTGATCGCCGGACCACAGGCAAACGGCAGTCGGGCTTCCGACAACAGCTGTACCGCCGACATATCATTGGCCTCGACCAGCAGTTGCCCGTTGTCACAGATTTTCCGCACCCAATTCAAGTCGGCATTCGACTCCAGCAGCGTCGGCGTCGACAACACTATCTGCTTGTCGGAAACCTCCACCAGGGTCCGGGCCAGCTCCAGCCAGTCCGCCGCGCGCAACTGGTGCCGCTTGCCGCACACCACCTCCCCCAGGTAAACGATATCCAGCGGCGTGGACAGCATGCTTTCATAGAACTGGTTGATATCGGTCCGGCTCCAATAGTACTGCACCGGCCCCAAGGCGAGCTGCATACCGCCTCCTCTACTGCCAGGGGCGATCGTAGGCGCCCAGTGTGGTTTGCTTGCCTTCAGAGTTTTTTGCCAGTGTCCCACGCCAGCGCTCCTTGACCGAGAAATCGGCGCCGCGTTGCAGCACTTCGTCGATCGCCTCGCGCCAGGTGCGCACCACCTGCGCCACATAGGCGGGGCTGCGCTGCCTGCCTTCCAGCTTGATCGCCTGAATACCCGCCGCTTTTAACTCCGGAAGCAGTGCCATGCTGTTCAGGCTCGTGGGTTCTTCCAGGGCATGCTGGCGCTTGCCGTCCACCACAAAGCGCCCCTTGCACAGGGTGGGATAACCGGCGTTTTCGTTGTCGGCGAAGCGGTCTATCAATACGCCGTTGAGTCTTGTCTCCAGCCCGTTCGCCCCGTTTCTCCACTCCACCGCCCTGGCCGGGGAGCAGACTCCGTTCAAGTTGGGCGACTCACCGGTGACATAGGAACTCAGGTGGCAGCGCCCCTCGGCCATGATGCAGAGGCTGCCGAAACCGAACACCTCCAGCTCCACCCGGCTGCCGGCCGCCAGCTGCTGCACCTGCTTGAGCGACAGCACCCGCGGCAGCACCGCGCGGCGAATGCCAAACTGCCGGCGATAGAATTCCAGCGCCGCAACGCTGGTCGCCGACGCCTGCACCGACAGGTGCAGGGACAATTTCGGGTACTTGTCGCGCGCATACCCCATAAGACCAATATCCGCCATGATCACCGCGTCGGCCGAAAGGTCGGCAGCCCGGTCCACCGCCGCCTGCCAGCGCGGGAAACTTCCTGGCTTCGCATAGGTGTTGATGGCGACGAACAGTTTCCTGTCCCGACTGCGTATACGCTCCAGGGCCCGCAGCGCACTCCTGTCGTTGAAGTTGAGACCGCCGAAATTGCGCGCGTTGGTGTCGTCATTGAATCCGATATAGACAGCGTCGGCGCCGTTGTCGATGGCGGCTTCCAATGCCGGCACGCCGCCGGCGGGACATACGAGTTCCATAGGTTTTCCATTTATTTCGGAGCCGCGTCTGCCAGCGCCCCGGCTACCAGCACCAGCCAGCGCTGCGCCCGTTGCGGTAGGCGGCTCCGGTCGATTGCATCCAGGCGGTTTTTGGCCGTCAATCCGAGTTCGGTATCACCGCTGATACTGAGCCGGCGGTGAAAGAACAGCGTGTCCGGATCTTCCCTGCCGCTGGCGATGGCCAGAAAGTCCGCGGCTTTCGCCGCGATGGTGGCATCGGTAATTGCACTCACCGGTGCGCGCACGAAACGCGCACCGCGTTTTCCTATGCGCAGGCTAATGCGAAAATCACTGATCGCAATCTCCAATACCCGCCCTTCGAGAAAATCGAACCCGCCCTCCTCCAGCTCTTCGGCCAGCTGGATGTTGAGGAATTTCATCAGGGCCAGTTCACCCGGCCACTTGGGCAGTACCGGCAGCAGCCGGCAGCCGAACCGGTAACCTCCGCGGGAAATGGACTTGCGAATGGACGCCATAACTATCTCGATTTAGGAAGGCCCTGAACAAGTAATCTCGTCATTCCTGCGAAGTCTGGACCCCAGGAATCTGGATCCCGGCCCAGACCAGCGGCAAGTGCCTATATGGATTTTTCACTGCCATCTGTATTCCTCCCGGAAAAGCGTGCGGCCTCTCACCGATTAATGCGCCCAATCCCGTTTCGACAGCAAATCGATACCCGTGATGCGGGCGTGGGATACCAGGTCCAGCAGGTAGACCCGTATCATCCGCCGGCGCAGCGACTGCTGGAGCTGTTGCGCAATCTTTTCCTCCACCATTTCAAATAGCAACGGCTGCCCCGGTTCAAACTGCTCCACGTAAATCAGGTGCAACCCATAGTCGCTGGCCACCGGCTCCGGCACCAGGCCGACGCCGTACCGAAACACCGCCTCCTCGAAAGCCGCAAGCGTATCTCCCGGGCCTATCTGGCCCAGACAGCCACCGGCGTCCCTGGATGAACAGGCGGACTGCGTAGGGGCAAGTTCTGCAAAGTACACCAGCGGATCGGCGGAAGCCTTGATTTCCATCAATAGGGAATTCGCCAGCCTCCGGATTCGACCTTCCTCCTCCCTATCGGCGCCTGTCGCCGGTAGCAGGATATGGCGCACCTCCGCCAGCGGCGGCGAAGTGAATTGCTCCCGGTGCTGGCAGTAATACTCCAGGCAACTGGGGCGGCCGGGTTTGGGTACCGGCACTTCCAGCTGCAACAGCTTGTCCACCGCCGTATCAAAGCCGGCACTTCCCGGCAGTGTTTCCCGGTCACAGAGTCCCTGTGCCCGGGCGCGCTGGCTCAGAAGTTCTCCCAGAACCAGGGAGCGGGCCGCGTTGAAAATTGCCTCTGCCGGCGTGGCGGCCGGGTGGTACTGCATCTCCCTGTATACCTGTTGCGGGGATATCTCCCGACCGTTGACACAAATCGTTTGCAGAAGATCGGGACGGTCCCCGTCCCGGTCTGAAGCCAGTAAACCGTTCATAGTCAGCCCTGTAGGTGATTCCCCGATCAAACCCGACGGGCGCCTCTCGCCCGTACGACCTGGTAGTTGCGGCCCAGGTACTGCACCGGCAGGCTCCAGACGTGTACCAGGCGGCTGAAGGGGAACAGCAGGAACAGCGTCATGCCCAGGAACACATGCAGCTTGTAAATGATGTGCACGTCGCTGATCGCGGCCACTGCCTCGGACGCATTGAAGGTGACAATGGACTGTGCCCAGATCATCAATTGGAGCATGACCGCGCCGTCCATGTGGCCGGCGGAGACGAAGATGCTCAACAAGCCGAGTATCAACTGCACGTACAGCAACAGCAGTATGGTGATATCCATTGTCGAGGAAGTGGCGCGCACACGGGGGTTGGTCAGGCGGCGGTGGATCAGGATGGTCATGCCGACAAAGCAGATGACCCCGAAGAGGCCACCGGCGATCATCGCCAGCGCCTGCTTGGTGGATGCCTCAACCCCCAGCAGATGCCACACCGCCTTGGGGGTCAGCAGACCCACAAAGTGTCCGGCGAGTATCGCGATTATCCCCACATGAAACAGGTAGCTGCCCAGGCGCAGCTTCTTCTTTTCCAGCAGCTGGCTGGAGCCGGTACGCCAGGTGTACTGATCCCGGTCGTAGCGAATCAGGCTTCCCACCAGGAAGACGGTGAGCGCTACGAAGGGATAGATTCCGAACAAAAGCGTATTAAAATAGTTCATCATTTACTCCTCACCCAGGTGTCGCACTGTTCCGGCCTTCATCCGCCCAGACAATGGGCTCCTCCCCCATAAACTGCGCCGCAGCCGGGCGCTGTACACTCTGGTCGCAACTGCCGCCCGCGGAGAAGGAAACGGCCTCCTCCTCCCAGATTTTGTCCAGCGCTTCCGGCGTATCGTCGGGCTCCTCCTTGGATACCACCTCCGCGAGCGCCGTCATATCCACATTCAGGCCGATCAACCCCAGCAGGCCGGTCAATAGGTGCGCGTAGACGGATTCCTTTTGCCTGAGCCGGGCGGACAAGAGTGCCAGTACATGAGCTATCTGCTCCAGCCATTCCCGAGCCGCGGTTTCCTGGGTCGCGCAGAACTCCAGGTAGGTGGGCAGATAGTCCGGCAGCTCCCTTTCCGATAGCTCCAGGCCCGCTTCCCGATAGTGCTTGAGAAGCTCCACCATGGCCTGCCCGCGATCGCGGGACTCGCCGTAAATATGTTCGAAGATATGCAGGGACACGGCGCGCCCGCGCTCGAACAGACCCTCGTACTCGCTCTGCCAGTCGAGCAGATCCCGCTGCCGCTGGTATTCGATGAAATGCAGGATACTTTCCCGCACTTCGCCATCGAGTTCGTCCGCCTGCTCCACCCAGCGGGTGAGTTCCGGCAGGTTTTTTGCCAGAGCTTCATCCGGATAGTCCAACAGGTGCGATATCAGCTGAAGTATTTTCATTGGTTTCTCCGGTTACTCCACATTCTTCGCCGGGATAACCTGGCGAACGGCGGGGTTTTTGCCTCCGAAAATATTGACCGAGTCGTTTCCGGTACTGCATCCGTTGCCGAAACTGAAGCCACAGGAGGATTTCATGTCATAGGCGTTTTCCGCATAGGAGCGGTGACTCGAGGGAACGACAAAGCGATCCTCGTAATTTGCCAGGGCCATGTAACGGTACATTTCCTCGACCTGCTGTACCGACAGACCAACCCGCTCCAACAGCTGGCGGTCCTGCACTCCCTCGAGGTGCACCGAGCGCATATAGGCGCGCATGGCGATCATGCGTTCCAGCGCGCGCTCCACCGGCGCTTCATCGCCGGCGGTAAGCATGTTGGCGAGATATTTCAACGGAATGCGCAGGCTCTTGAGGTCCGGGATATCGCCGCTCATGCCCACATGGCCGGCCTCGGCGGCGGACTGGATCGGCGACAGCGGTGGCACATACCAGACCATTGGCAGGGTGCGGTACTCCGGGTGCAGGGGCAGCGCCACCCGCCAGTCGATCGCCATCTTGTACACCGGTGACTGCTGGGCCGCGTCGATCCACGCCTGGGGAATACCCTCGGCGAGGGCGGCCTCCTGCACTTTGGGATCGGCCGGGTCCAGGAAGATATCGCACTGCGCCCGGTAAAGATCCTGTTCGTTTTCCACCGCGGCGGCCTCCTCGATACGATCCGCGTCGTACAGCAGCACGCCGAGATAGCGAATGCGGCCGACACAGGTCTCGGAGCAGATAGTGGGTTGCCCGGACTCAATACGCGGATAACAGAAGATGCACTTCTCGGATTTTCCGGTTTTCCAGTTGTAGTAGATTTTCTTGTAGGGGCACCCGGAGACGCACATGCGCCAGCCGCGACACTTGTCCTGGTCGATCAGGACAATGCCATCCTCCTCCCGTTTGTAGATGGCACCGCTGGGGCAGGACGCCACGCAGGCCGGGTTGAGGCAGTGCTCACACAGGCGCGGCAGGTACATCATGAAGGTATTTTCGAACTCTCCGTATATCTCCGCCTGCACCTGGTCGAAATTCTTGTCCTTTTTGCGCTTCTCGAACTCGGTGCCGAGAATTTCCTCCCAGTTGGGACCCCATTCGATCTTTTCCATGCGCTCGCCGGTGATCAGCGAGCGGGGGCGCGCTACCGGCTGGTGCTTTTTCTGAGGTGACTGGTGCAGATTCTGGTAGTCGAAATCGAACGGCTCGTAGTAGTCGTCGATCTCCGGCATTTCCGGGTTGCCGAAGATATTGGCCAGCACCCGGTGTTTGCCGCCCTGGCGGGGCTGGAGTTTGCCGTTTTTCCCGCGCTCCCAGCCACCTTTGTATTTGTCCTGGTTCTCCCACTCCTTGGGGTAGCCGATGCCCGGCTTGGTTTCCACGTTGTTGAACCACGCGTATTCCACCCCTTCCCGGGAGGTCCATACGTTTTTGCAGGTTACCGAGCAGGTGTGACAGCCGATGCACTTGTCGAGGTTCAGCACCATGCCGATTTGCGCTCTTACTTTCACTCTGACGCCCCCCCTGCAATCTCTGTTACCTTGGCATCTTCGCCATCCAGCCAGTCAACTTTGTTCATCTTTCTCACAATAACAAACTCGTCCCGATTACAGCCGACGGTGCCGTAGTAATTGAAACCGTAGGATTGCTGGGCATAACCACCGATCATATGGGTGGGCTTCATCACTGCGCGGGTAACGGAATTGTGGATGCCGCCCCGGGTTCCGGTGGTTTCCGCCCCCGGGGTGTTCACGATCCGCTCCTGGGCGTGGTACATCATCGCCATTCCCTCCGGAACCCGCTGAGAGACCACCGCGCGGGCGGCGATGGCGCCGTTGACGTTGAAGATCTCTATCCAGTCGTTGTCCTCCACGCCCGCCAGCTTCGCATCCCTTTCGCTCATCCACACGATGGGGCCGCCGCGGGAGAGCGTCAGCATCAGCAGGTTGTCGGAATAGGTGCTGTGGATGCCCCATTTCTGGTGCGGCGTGATCCAGTTGAGCAGGATCTCTTTGTTGCCGTTGGATTTCCTGTTCAGCACCGGCTCCACAGTTTTGAGATTGACCGGCGGCTTGTAGACACAAAGGGTCTCGCCGAAGTCGCGCATCCATTCATGATCCTGGTAGAACTGCTGGCGGCCGGTGATGGTGCGCCAGGGAATATACTCGTGCACATTGGTGTAGCCGGCGTTGTAGCTCACATGCTCGTCTTCCAGCCCGGACCAGGTGGGGGAGGAAATGATCTTACGCGGTTGCGCCACTATGTCGTTGAAGCGGATCTTTTCCTCTTCCTTGGGCCTGGCGAGGTGCGTGTGGTCGCGACCGGTGATCTCGCCTAACGCGGCCCAGGCCTTTACCGCCACCTGACCGTTGGTTTCCGGCGCCAGAGAGAGAATCATTTCCGCCGCGTCGATGGCGGTTTCTATTTTTGCGCGGCCATCCCGTGCGGAATCCTCGCAATAGGTGCGGTTGAGTTTTTTGAGGAAGTCCACTTCCGCATCGGTATTCCAGGAAATTCCCTTGCCGCCGTTGCCGAGTTTTTCCAGCAGGGGGCCAATGGAAGTAAACCGGTTGTAGGTGTTGGGGTAATCCCGCTCCACCGGGATCATGCTTGGGGCGGTCACACCGGGTACCAGATCGCACTCGCCCTTCCACCAGGCTTTCACCCCGAACGGCTGGGCGATTTCCGCGGGGGTATCGTGGTGAATCGGCAGGGTCACAAGGTCGGTTTCCACTCCCAGGTGCCCCTCGGTAAGTTCAGAGAATTTCTTTGCGATGCCCTTGAAGATTTCCCAGTCGGAACGCGCCTGCCAGGCGGGGTCCACCGCCCTGGTCAGGGGGTGAATAAACGGATGCATATCCGAAGTATTCATATCGTCCTTTTCATACCAGGTGGCGGTGGGCAGGACGATATCGGAGTACAGGCAGGTGGTGGACATGCGGAAGTCCAGGGTTACCAGCAGATCCACCTTGCCTTCGCTGGGCGTGTCGCGCCATGTGACATCCTCCGGCTTTTTGCCGCCGGACTCGCCCAGGTCCACACCCATCAGGCCGTGCCGGGTGCCCAGCAGGTGACGCAACATATATTCGTGCCCCTTGCCGGAGGAACCCAACAGGTTGGAGCGCCAGATAAACAGGTTGCGCGGAAAGTTCTGCGGGTTGTCCGGGTCCTGGTTGGCAAACTTCAGTTCGCCGCTCCCGAGCTGCTGCACGACGTAGTCTTTCAGGTCCATACCCGCGGCGGCGGCTTCGCTTGCCAGCCGCAGCGGATTCGTACCCAGCTGCGGAGCCGACGGCAGCCATCCCATGCGCTCGGCGCGGCTGTTGAAATCGATAATGGAGCCACTCCATTTTTCCCTGTCCGCCAGCGGGGAAATGACTTCGCTCATCTCGAGCTTTTCGTAGCGCCACTGGCTGGAGTGATTGTAGAAAAAGGAAGTGCCGTTCATGTGGCGCGGCGGACGCTGCCAGTCCAGGGCAAACGCCAGCGGCGTCCACCCGGTCTGCGGGCGCAGCTTTTCCTGGCCCACGTAGTGCGCCCAGCCACCGCCACTCTGGCCCACGCAGCCACACAGCATCAGCATGTTGATCAGGCCGCGGTAGTTCATGTCCATGTGATACCAGTGGTTCAACGCGGCACCGACGATCACCATGGAGCGGCCGCGGGTCTTGTCCGCAGTGGTGGCAAATTCCCGTGCAACGCGGATCACATCCTCGCGCTTGACTCCGGTGACCGCCTCCTGCCACGCCGGGGTGTAGGGCTTGTTGTCGTCGTAGCTGCGGGCGCAATTGGGGTCGTCCAGGCCATGCTCGACGCCGTAGTTGGCGAGTGTGAGGTCGTAGACACTGGCTACCAGAATGGATCTGCCGTCCGCGCCGGTGATTTTTTTTACCGGCACCTTGTACTCGATCACGTCGCTGTGATCCGTGTGCTGGAAATAATCGTATTCGTGGACCTGACCGCCGAAATAGGGGAAGGCCACTTTGAGCACGCCGTCGGCGCAATCCTTCAGGCTCAGCTTCAGTTTCACTTCCGCCCCGTCGCGGCCGTCCCGCTGCTCAAGGTTCCACTTACCCTGCCCATCCTTCGCCGCGGGCTCGCCCCAGCGGAAGCCCACGGAGCCGTTGGGGCACACCAGTAGGTCGTCGTCGTTGACGGCGATGGTTTTCCATTCCGGGTTATTGTCCTGGCCCAGGTTGTCGGCCAGATCCGAGGCGCGCAGGAAACGCCCCTGCACCAGCCTGCCGTCTTTTTCCTCCAGGGTCACCAGCATGGGCATATCGGTGTAGGTGCGCACATATTCGGTGAAGTAGGCGCTGGGTTTGTCCACGTGGAATTCCCTCAGGATCACGTGGCCAAAGGCCATGGCCAGGGCGGCGTCGGTGCCCTGGCGCGGTGCCAGCCAGGTATCGCCGAACTTGGAGCACTCGGAATAATCCGAGGTGATCACACAGGTCTTGGCGCCCTTGTAGCGCACTTCACTCAGGAAATGGGCATCCGGCGTCCGGGTCTGGGGGACGTTGGAACCCCACACGATCAGGTAATTGGAGTTGTACCAGTCGGCGGATTCCGGCACGTCGGTCTGCTCACCCCAGACCTGCGGCGAGGCCGGCGGCAGGTCGCAATACCAGTCGTAAAAGCTCAGGCAGTTGCCGCCTATCAGGGACAGGTAGCGGGCACCCGCGGCGTAGGACACCATGGACATGGCGGGAATCGGGGAAAATCCGGTTACCCGGTCCGGGCCATAGGTTTTGGTGGTGTACACATTAGACGCAGCGATCAGTTCGTTCACCTCATTCCATTCGATGCGCACGAAGCCCCCCATGCCGCGGCACTCCTTGTAGGACCTGGCTTTTTCCGGGTCTTCGACAATACTGGCCCAGGCGTCCACCGGATCGGCGTGCTGCAGCCTGGCCTGGCGCCAGAGCTGTACCAGGCGCTTGCGGATTTTCGGGTACTTGAGGCGGTTGGCCGAGTACATGTACCAGGAGTAGCTGGCGCCGCGCGGGCAGCCCCTGGGCTCGTGGTTGGGGAGATCCGGGCGGGTGCGCGGATAGTCGGTCTGCTGGGTCTCCCAGGTGACCAGCCCGTCTTTTACGTAGATTTTCCAGCTGCAGGAGCCGGTACAGTTCACCCCATGGGTGGATCGCACAATTTTGTCGAACTGCCAGCGGCGGCGATAGCCGTCCTCCCAACTGCGGTCATCCCAGGTTTTTTCACCGTGGCCGTCCGCGAAAGGCTCTTTGCGCTTTTTGAAATATTTCAGTCGGTCCAGAAAGTGGCTCATGCTTTACTCCGAGACGAAAATGCCGGTGTCTTGCCGTGGATGAAAAGCAATATAAAAGGTGCGGCAAGTGAATTCACCGGGGTGCCGCCGAGGCAAAAATGACCGCCTACCCCCTAAGTGGTAGAGGTATTACCGGTGCCGGGCAGCCGCGGCCGCAGCTGGTCCGGCGCGGCGTGGCCGGCGGGTTGGAGGAGGGGGCCGACGGGACTCATTGCGGTTTTTTGGGGGTACTACCAAATACAGTGGTGTCGGGCATAATGAGTGCCTTACCTGCGGAGAATATCCTATGGGCAATGTACTGAATCGCATCCGCCAATCCATTGTGTTCCGTATCGGGGTGCTGATGCTGCTCACCATTGTGGTGGCCATCGGCTCCATGGTGGCCTCCTATGTCATCTCCGACGCCGCGGAAAATGACGCCGCCGCCGTCAACCTGTCCGGCTCGCTGCGCGCCATGACCTACAAATCGGTGGCCACCGCCTCCAGTGGTGACCAGAGGGCCACGCAGGATCTGGCGGAACAGATATCCGCGCGCCTGGATCATATCGCCACCATCTCGGAATTCTCTCCCGCCGACCAACAGCCGGAGGCACAGAATTTTCGAGAGGTGCGCCAGGAGTGGCGGCAGCATATCCTGCCGTTGCTGGCATCCGTCGCCAACGGGGAAAGCCGCATCAGCGAAGGCAAACTCCTCAACACCGCTGAGTCATTTGTGGACCGGGTGGACACCCTGGTACTGGATTACCAGCACACCGCGGAGCACAAAGTCGAATTGCTGCGCCTGGTCCAGCTCTGCTCTCTGTTCGCTACCGTCATACTGGTCTATTTTTCCCTCTTCTCGCTGTCCCGCTCGGTGGAGCAGCCGCTGCGCAAACTGATCGCCAGCTGTCGCGATATCGCCAGGGGCAACTTCCGCCAAAAACTCGACCTGCACGGCGAGGACGAATTGGGCCTGCTGGCACAGACCATCAACCGGATGTGTGAGGTTATAGACGGCACACATCGCGAACTGGAAACGCGGGTCAGGGACAAGACCGCACAGCTGCACAAGAGCCACGAGGTACTCAACTTTCAATACCGCCTCGCGCGGCGCATCAGCGAAGGCCCGCTCAATGGATTGGAAATGGACCAGTGGTTGGCGGAGTTCAGCGAGCTCACCGAACTGCACGACCTCGACCTGTGCCTGATGACGCCGGAGGGAATGACCCCTTACCAGCACCTGATTCACGGCGCCGGCAACAACGCCTGCCAGGAAAGTAATTGCAACAGCTGTGCCCACGCCTCCGGCCCCAGGGAGGTCGCCGGCCAGCAGATCTACCGCTTCCCCCTGGAAGCGGACAAACGCAATTACGGTGTCCTGGTATGCACCCTTCCGCAGGGCCAGCTGCTGCAGAGGGAACAACAGCTACGCCTCAGCGCATTTGCCGATGCGGTCACCACGGCGATAACTCTGAAGGAGCGCAGCGAGCAGGACCGGCGCGTGGCCCTGATGGACGAGCGGGGCATTATTGCCCGCGAACTGCACGACTCCCTGGCCCAGTCCCTTTCCTATCTCAAAATCCAAGTGGCCAGGCTGGCCCGCTGCAACCGCGGCGATGCGCTGGACCGCGACCAGGTCGCGGAGATCACCTCCGAACTCAAGCAGGGCCTCAACGCCTCATACCGGCAGTTGCGGGAACTGCTTACCACTTTCCGGCTGCAGATAGCGGAGGGAGGGCTGCGCGCCATTCTGGAAAAATCCGTTTTCCAGCACCGCGAACAACACCCGGAGATCACTATCGATCTGGTCTACGATCTGGAGGAAATCCCACTGACCCCCAACGAAGAGATTCACCTGTTACAGCTGGTGCGCGAGGCCTCGCAAAACGCGGTGTATCATTCGTGGGGCGATCATATAAGCATCCGCCTGACACAGGGCGAGGGGCAGGAAATCCGGGTCAGTATCTGCGACAACGGTGTCGGCATCAGCGAGTCGCCGGAGAAACGCAATCACTTCGGCATGTCCATCATGCAGGAGCGTGCCAGCAACCTGAGAGGCGGGCTGGATATCCGCCGCTGCGAAAGCGGCGGCACCGAGGTTTCCTTTGTCTTTGTTCCCGAGTACGCCCGCGAACGCCAGCTGTTGTGGAACAACGCTGCCGGGTCCGGTGGATGAGCGGGGTGGAGTCTAACCGAGCGAATTGTGAAACCGGATACCACCACCGCTATGCGCGAACTGATTTCACAGGTTCGCAAAACCCTGCCATTCCATCTGCCGGCGAGCCAACTGTGTGCCGGCCCCTGCCGCGGATGCCCGAAAAAACTACTGGAATTCCTCGACCAGGAGTTGGAGGAATGGGAGACCCGCCTGGATTCCGGCGAAAAGCCCACTATCGGTGACGTATCTCGCTTTGGCAAAATGTGCCGGCGCATTCACGCTGCGCTGGCAGCCAACAAACTGGTCTAACTACTCACCCCGACAGTCCCCTCTCCCCCTTTTGGGGGAGAGGGTAGGGAGAGGGGAGCCGGTCAGCGCCCCCTCCCCCGGCCCCTCCCCCGCAAGCGGGAGGGGGAGCGTAGTTACAAAAAAACGAGAGGGGTTGCCCCCTCTCTCATTCATGGCCCAATCAGATTTGATCACGGGTTATAGAATTCGCTGCCTTTGCGCAGGTAGTACCAGTAGTTGATAACCAGGCACAGCGCGTAGAAAACAGCAAAGCCGACCAGCGCATATTCCGGGGTAGTCGCCTTGATCTGTTCGCCGAATACTTTCGGGATATAGAAGGCTCCGTACGCCGCTACCGCGGAGGTCCACCCCAGCACAGGGCCGGCCTGCTCTTTTGGAAACACCATGGCAATGGTGCGGAAAGTCGAGCCATTGCCTATTCCCGTGGCCGCGAACAGAACCAGGAACAGCAGGAAAAAGGGTACGAAATACTCCTCCGGCGTTGCGGATGCATAGGCCGCCTCCATGTAGTAGGACACACCCAGAGCACTGACAACCATCACCAGTGCACATACCTGGGTTACCAGGGCGCCGCCGATCCGGTCGGCAATCCAACCCCCAACCGGGCGTATCAGTGCGCCGATAAAAGGCCCCATCCACGCGTACATCAGTGCACTGGGACCGTTTACATTTACAGTGCTGTGAGTCATCACGCCATCGACCGCCACGTGGCTGTAGCCGAAGATCACCTTGATCGCCAGGGGAAAAGCCGCGGAATAACCGATAAAGCTGCCAAAGGTCATGGTGTAGATCACACTCATTACCCAGGTGTGCTTGTGGTTGAAAATCCGGTACTGCCTGTTCAGGCTGCTTCTGATCTCCCCGGGCAATAGCTTGAGGCCGTAGACAGTACCGAAAATCACAAAAACCAGCACAATTTCCTTGGGTACTCCCCACCCGGACCCATTCGCGCTTTCCGGCAGCAGTAACCAAAGACCCACCACGGCGGTGAGGAAACCTATGCCGAGCATCAGGGTCATCCTGCCAAAGGCGCTGGCCGGGTTGCCGATATCCGGCGACACCTCTTCGGTACGGATATTGTTCATACCAAACCAGCCGGCCAGCACCAGGGGCACCAGAATCAGCAGCCAGAGAAATCCGGCATTCTGTATCCACGCCGGGGAACCCGCGGGGATTTTTCCGATCAGGGTTCCGGACGAACTCACCAGTGTCATCGGATCTCCGCCCATAGCGCCAAAGGCACCAAAGGTCATAAACAACGGCACCAGTATCTGCATGGTGGTAACGCCGAAGTTGCCGAGCCCCGCGTTCAGCCCGAGAGCCAGCCCCTGTTTTTCCCGGGGGAAGAAAAAGCTGATATTGGACATGGAGGAAGCAAAGTTACCACCCCCCAGGCCACTGAGGAGAGCCAGCAACTGGAAGATCCACAGCGGCGTGTCGCGGTCCTGCAAAGCAATCCCCGCTCCCAGGGCGGGAATGATCAACAGTGCGGTGGTGAATACTATGGTGTTGCGCCCGCCGCACAGACGGATAAAGAAACTGCTGGGAATGCGCAGCGTAGCGCCGGTCAGGCCGGCTATCGCCGTCAGGGTGAACAGCTCAGACTTGGCAATGGGGAAACCCAGATTGAGCATCTGTACAGTGATGATCCCCCAGTACAGCCATACTGCGAATCCGGCCAGCAGGCTGGGAATTGAAATCCACAGATTACGGCTCGCAATTTTACTTCCCCGGGACTGCCAGAACTGGCTGTTCTCCGGAGACCAATCGTATATGTCGGACACAGTGGCGGCTCCTGTTCAAAATGTTTCTCAATGCCACTATGGCCGCCCCCGCGACAGCGCTCAATTACCATCAATAAGTACCCCGTTTTCCACAGGTTGCCTGAATATCTGCGGGTATATCCTCCTATGCATCGGGCCCCGGTAATCCGTACCGACGAAAATAGCTGGGCGCCACTACCCATTTTGGGGTAGTCGGCTCCACTGCCCCACAGTTGTGTTAGCATCAGATTTGATAACTGCTCACCCCTGTAGGAGCGACGGGGCGGCCATCCGACATGCCCGCGAACAGAACCCGATCGCGGGCATGGCCCGCTCCTACAGGGTGGCTCGCTTAAGCCAATACAGGTTCCCTATGGGTGAGTAGTTATCAGATTTGTAAAATCCGATGGCACAACAAGACGGGGAAAACCATGTCCAGTCCAGCAAGAGTCATGATGGTTGACGACCATCCCCTATTCCGCAAAGGACTGATGCAACTATTCAGCCTGGAGCCCTGTCTCGAACTGGTGGCGGAGGCCAGCAGCGGTGAAGAGGCGGTGAAGCTGGCACAGGAGTGCGATCCGGACATCATCCTGCTGGACCTGAATATGCGGGGTATGGACGGCCTGGATACGCTGCGGGCCATGCGCGCCTCCGATGTCACTGCGCGCATCGTAATGCTGACGGTGTCCGACAATAACGCCGACGTGGTGGCCTGCATACGCGCCGGGGCAGACGGCTACCTGCTGAAGGATATGGACCCGGAAGATATCCTCGAACAGGTATTGGCGGCGACCCATGGCAAGCTGGCGATAAGCCAGCGGCTTACGGAAATCCTCGCCTCTGCGCTGCGCAAGCCGGACAATTCCGGGGCCGACATACTGTCCACCCTGACCAGCCGCGAATACCAGATACTGCAGTTGATCGCGATGGGGCTGAGCAACAAGCTCATCGCCCGCGAACTCGACATCTCCGACGCCACCGTCAAGGTACATGTCAAACATCTACTGAAAAAACTCAACATGCGCTCCCGCATAGAGGCTGCGGTGTGGATGGTTAACCAGAAGCGCAGCGAACCCGCCCCCATCGGTCGATCTTCCGAACGTTAGCCGGCGTTTACCCCTTGTGAACTGTTTTATCGTGTTACCGCACGGCAGTGGTGACCAGCCGGCGGGTACCCTGGTGGAACTCACGCCGCTTGAATCACCCTTTGCCTGATCCGAGGGTTTTCGCCCTCGTGTCCTGGCGCCTCTTTTTTCTGTTCTCCCCCACCTTCTCCCGTCTACCTGCCGCCGCCTTGACACAAATCAAGGCGGCCACTTGCAAGCTCCCATAACCTGAACCACTACATATAGTGCTAAAGTCAACAAGAAGGCGGTATATATAGTGATCCCAATGAATAATTCCATTAGCCTCCACACCACACAGCCCCGCCATGTCGCAGTGGCTTCCACCGTCGACGAATACCTGCAGCGTGCCGACTGGCGCGTGCATGCCAACGCCAACCAGGGCTATTCGCTGGGCGGGCTGATCCTCAATATCTCCGGCAAGCTGATCGCCAACTATTGGCTGGACGAGGTGTACCCGGCCGAGATCGGCGCGGCACACCGGGAAGGGGACCTGCACCTGCACGACCTGGACATGCTGGGCGGATACTGCGCCGGCTGGTCGCTGCGCAGTCTGCTCCACGAAGGCTTCAACGGCGTGCCCGACCGCGCCGAAAGCACTCCGCCGCGACACCTCTCCAGCGCCCTGGGGCAGATGGTCAACTTCCTCGGTACCCTGCAGAACGAATGGGCCGGCGCCCAGGCTTTCAGCTCCTTCGATACCTATCTGGCACCCTATGTACGCCGCGACAGCTTGCACTATCCCGAGGTCAAGCAAGCCATCCAGGAGTTCATCTACAACCTCAACGTACCCTCGCGCTGGGGCAGCCAGACCCCCTTCACCAACCTGACCTTCGACTGGGTGTGCCCGGAGGACCTCCGCGACCAGGTGCCGGTGATCGGCGGCGAGGAGCAACCCTTCACCTACGGCGAGTTGCAGCACGAAATGGACCTGCTCAATCGGGCCTATCTCGAGGTCATGGAAGCCGGCGACCGCCAGGGCCGGGTTTTCACCTTCCCGATTCCCACCTACAACATCACCGCCGACTTCGATTGGCAGAGCGATAACGCCGAGCGGCTGTTCGCGCTGACCGCCAAGTATGGCCTGCCCTACTTCCAGAACTTCCTCAATTCGGACCTGCAGCCGCATATGGTGCGCTCGATGTGCTGCCGGCTTCAGCTCGACCTCGGCGAGCTGCTCAAGCGCGGCAACGGCCTCTTCGGCAGCGCCGAGCAGACCGGCTCGCTGGGTGTGGTGACGATCAATTGCGCGCGCCTCGGCCACCGCTTCCAGGGCGACAAGGCAGGGCTGTACCGCGAGTTGGATCGCCTGTTGGAACTGGGCCGCGACAGCCTGGAGATCAAGCGCGAACGCATCCAGGAATGGATGGACGCCGGCCTCTACCCCTACACCAAGCGCTATCTGGGCACCCTGCACAATCATTTCTCAACACTGGGCGCCAACGGCCTCAACGAAATGGTGCGCAATTTCACCGGCGACCGCCTGGACATCGCCAGCGAGGAGGGCCGCGATATGGCGCTCGAGCTGCTCGAACACGTGCGTGCGCGTCTGCGCGAATTCCAGGAGTCGACCGGACACCTCTACAATCTGGAGGCCACCCCGGCGGAGGGCACCACCTACCGCTTCGCCAGGGAAGATGCCCGCCGCTTCCCCGGTATTCTCCAGGCCGGCACCCCGGAGGCCCCCTATTACACCAACTCAAGCCAACTGCCGGTGGGTTATACCGACGACCCCTTCCTGGCGCTGCTGCACCAGGACCCGCTGCAGAGCCGCTACACCGGCGGTACCGTACTGCACCTTTACATGCGCGAGCGGCTTTCCAGCGCGGATGCCTGCCGCAAGCTGGTGCGCACCGCCCTGTCGCGTTTCCGGCTGCCCTATCTGACCGTCACCCCGACCTTCTCCATCTGCCCGGTGCACGGCTACCTGGCCGGGGAACACGAGTTCTGCCCGCAATGCGACGATGCGCTGCTGGAGCAACAGGCCCGGGCCGCCTACCAGAACAACATTCCTGCTCGAGAACCAGTGCCGGTGTGACCGGCGAACGACAGACCACTTACCACCCACAGAAGGAGTCGACAGCATGACCACTACAACCACCCAACGGGAAAACCTGCCCACCGAACTGCGCCAGCGCTGCGAAGTCTGGACCCGGGTGATGGGCTATCACCGCCCGGTCAGCCAGTTCAACCTCGGCAAGCGCTCCGAGCACTGCGAACGCCACCACTTCAGCCAGCAGGCCGCCGGCCTGTAACTAGTGTGGTGTCTCATACTAGCGACGAATCGCCGGGGAACCACCGTTCCCCGGTGCGCGAT
The DNA here is from genome assembly GCF_051659245.1 of Microbulbifer sp. NCBI lineage: Bacteria > Pseudomonadati > Pseudomonadota > Gammaproteobacteria > Cellvibrionales > Microbulbiferaceae > Microbulbifer > Microbulbifer sp. Next base: position 44,316 of record NZ_JBOFOC010000010.1, on the reverse strand, counting down.
ACCTCCATCTCCCGGTAACACCATGTCCAACCCGAAAATCCGCCTGCCGATCGCCGGCCTGACACAACTCACCACCCTCGACTTCCCGGGACATCTGGCCTGTGTGGTATTCACCCAGGGGTGCCCGCTGCGCTGCGGCTACTGCCACAATCCGCAGATGATCCTTCCGCGCCGCGGGAAAGTGCGTGAATGGCAGGGAATCCGCGACTTCCTGGAGAGCCGCCGGGGCCTGCTGGAAGCTGTCGTATTCAGCGGCGGCGAACCGACCCTGCACCCCCAACTGCCCGAGGCGGTGGCACAGGCCAGCGCCATGGGTTTCAAGGTGGGCCTGCACACCGCCGGCCCCTATCCGGCGAAGCTGGCGGAACTGCTGCCACTGCTCGACTGGGTGGGGCTGGACGTCAAAGGAAACGGGCCCGAATACGACCGTATCTGCGGCCGGCCCGGACTCTGGCGGCGACACACCCGGAGCCTGGCGTTGCTGCTCGACAGCGGTATCGATTTCGAATGCCGCACCACTGTGCACTGGCGGGACTTTTCCCTCACCGACGTGGAAAACCTGGCACTGGCCCTCGCCGACCGCGGCGTACGCCGCTACGCCATACAGGCGGCGCGTGGTGAACAGTGCCTGAACCCCGCCTACCGCCAGCCGGCAATTGGGACACCAACACCAGATATGCTGGAAAAGCTGGTGGCACGGCTCGAACACCGCTTCGACAGCCTTTCGCTGCGGAACTAAAAGTTGACTCACCGCGACTCAATCAGTTCTCAACCAGTTCGGAGACTGACCTTCTTCTGATCTGAACTCACCGCTTTTATTACATCTCCTGCCACTACCAGTCAGTTTCGCGCCAGATTTGCGCCGGGAAATTTCATTGCAAAACCACCGTGACCCGAGATTTCCACCACCACGGTACTGCCGGTTTCCACTTCGCTGCGGGAGAACTCGCGCGGCGTATTACCGTCGGTGATCAGCTCACCCGCACGCGGGCCGATAAAGGACAGATCCAGCTGCAGTCTCCGGGTCTCCTCTTCGCCGTTGATGCCGGCGATATACCAGGTGTCGCCGTTTCTGCGGGCCATCACAGCGAACTTTCCGGGATAGCCGTCCAGCAGGCGGCTCTCGTCCCAGACGCTGGGAATATGGCCCAGGTAGTCCCGCACATACTGCGGTACCCCTGCCATACCTTCATCCGTTTCGGCAATATGCTGCAGGCCCGACAGGAAAAGCACCGGCAGTGCCAGTTCAAAGCCGTTGCTGGTGCGGCGGTCGATATTCGGGATTTCCGAAAATGCCGTGGGAGTAAAATCCATTGGGTCAAAAACGTTGCGCGTGAACGGCAGCATGGCCATATGCCCGGGTGCCAGGTCGGCGGTCCCCTGCCCGAAGGTGATAAATTCCATACCACGCACCGCCTCCATGGTCATCAGGTTGGGGAAGGTACGCTGCCATCCACGCGGTAGTGTGGCACCGTGAAAATTCACCAGTAGTTCAAAATCTGCTGCGTCTTCGAGAATATCCCGGTAGTAAGCAATCATCGACTGGCCGTCGCCGGCAAAGAAATCCACTTTGATACCGGCGATGCCCATCTGCTGCAGGCGCGCGAACTCCCGGCGGCGTTTGTCGCGCTCCAGCAGCGCGCCCTTGGGCGTATACTCGGTCTTGTTCCAGGCGCCGGAGGAGTTGTACCAGAGCAGCAAGCGGACATTTTTCTGCGCGGCGTAGTCCGCAAGCTCGGCGATTTTTTCGTAACCAATATTCTGGTCCCAATTCACATCCACCAATGTATAGGGCCAACCCATATCCGCTGAGTAGTCGATAAAACGCTTCTGGGTTTCGTAGTTCACCGAGGCGTCTTTCAGCAGCGCCCAGCTCCAACTCGCCAGCCCCGGTTTCACCCACGGCATTGGGGACACAGCCGGTTCAGCCAGATCGGTGCCCAGGGTCGACCGCGCAATCGTCGGCAGGTCACCGATAGCGATAATCCTCCAGGGAGATTCAAGCGGCAGTTCGGCCTGCGCCATCAGGGCGCCGCCGGTGAATTTCTCTGGTGCCATCGGGTAGCCGATACGGTATTCGCCATCGGGTGATTCCGCCTGCAGGCGAGAGGCGTGGTACCGGCCGTCCATATCCGCCTCGGTAATCAGGGCCCAGCCACCGCCGGTATGAAACAGCGCGGGGAAAACCCAACCGGCCCCGGAAGGCGATGCCTCGCCAACAGGAATGTCCATCCGGTAGTGCTCTTCGTAGGAGGGGTTGGTATTCGCCCAGCCGGTCTGCGCCTCGGCCATCGGCTGCAGCCAGGCGCGACTGTCACTGGCAAAGGCAAAACTGGTGAGTTCCTCCTTCAGCTCGTACTCACTTTGCGTATCTCCGGGAACCCGGTAGCGGAAAGCCACACCGCCGTCGAATACACGCAGTACAATCTGCAGGATTTCTCCATCCGTATTCTCTACGCGATACATCTGCTCGTTGGCCCGGTACTCGATCACCCGCTGCTTGCCCTGAACCATGGTGTAGCCATCGCGCACCTGGTTCACAGGTCCCGCACTCAGGTTGCGTAGTTCGCTGCCCAGGTCGCGATCGTTCAGTACCAGCCCCATCTGCGAGGGCTGCAGCACCCCGGCCCGGTCGCGCGTGATCGAGTAGTGCAACTGGCCCCGATCATTCAGTTCCATCGCCACCGCGATGCGCCCATCGGGGCTCTGCAGTGCGTATTGCTGCTCCCCACTACACGCGGCGAGCCCCAGAACCAGCCAAGGCGAGAACAGCCTGAATAGTATTCGTTTCATGATTTGATCCGTCTTACTGAGCGCTTTCTATCTCCCGGTAGTAATTTTTCAATACCCCGAACGCTTTCTTCTTGATACCTTTATCATCGATCAGACCTTTGCGGTTCCAGCCCTGCTGGTAAACCGGGTGGTTTCTCCGGGGTGAGCGGAAGTCCGCCAGTATCCAGGGAGAGAGACCGCTGTAGTTGTCCGGCATCCGCTTGAACATGGCCACCTGCTCTTTGTAAAACCACTCCTGGAACTCTTCGCTCCAGCGGGTTTTCTCGTCGGCATAAAAACCACCTTTGGCTCCGGCCCCGGTTTCGCTGAAAAACAGCGGCTTGTCATAGGCGACTTCCCACTTTGCGGTGCGGCAATCATCCGGCAGGCCGCCATACCAACCCAGGTACTCGTTCACCGAGACGATATCGGTATATGCGCCCAGCGGATCGTCGATACGGTTGACATCGCCGTTGTAACCGACTTCCAGCGCCGCGGAAATCAGGCGGCTGTCGTCGAGGGACCTGGCCTTGTCGATCAGGGATTTCATAAAGCTGGTGCGCAGAGGACTGACTGGTGTCTCGTTGCCGACGGACCAGATGATCACCGAGGTCCGGTTCCTGTCGCGGACGATCATCTCCTCCAGTTGGGTTTTGGCCTTGTCCAGCACCTCATCACTGCCGAAGTCGATAGTCCAGTAGACCGGAATCTCCGACCACACCAGTATTCCCATGGCATCCGCCATACGGGTCATCTGCTCGTTGTGGGGATAGTGGGCGAGGCGCACCATATTGGCGTTCAGCTCCTTCGCCCAGGTGAGGAGCTGTTCCGCGTCCTCCGCACTGAAGGCTCTTCGCACCTGCTGGGGAATCTCCTCGTGAACACTGATGCCGCGCAGGAATATCTGCTCGCCGTTCAACAGTATCTTTTTGCCGGCGGTCTCGATTTTGCGAAAGCCGATGTTGTCCGTAAGCGTCTCACCGTTGAAATCCAGCTTCACCTGGTACAGCTTGGGACTGTCCGGAGACCAGAGCCCCAGGTCTTCCAGCTCGAACTCGAACTCCAGCCGGCTTCCGCTCACCGGGAAGCGGCGCTCGAAGCCGAGTTCCGGGATGGCCAGGATCACATCTCCCTTGCCGACCGCCCTGTTCAGGTCGACGCTGCCGGAAACCAGGAAGCGGCTTTCCTCTTTGGCCTTGTGGATATCCTGTGCCGGGTCCAGCTGCAGGGCATACTGCTGAATAAAATTATCCGGCATGACCAGCAGTTTGACGTCCCGCGTGATACCGCCGTAGTTCCACCAGTCGGTATTGACGGTGGGAATTTCCTGCGGGTGGCGTTTGTTGTCCACCTTTACCACGAGGAAGTTGTCTTTCGTCTTGAGGAGGTCCGCGGGGATTTCAAAGTTGAACGGCGTAAAGCCGCCCTTGTGGGAACCCAGCTTCTTTCCGTTGACATAGACATGGGCTTCATAGTTTACCGCACCGAAGTACAGGAATGCCCTCTCTCCCCTCTTCAGTTTGCGCAGATCGAAATCCCGCTGGTACCAGATGGTACCCTCGTAGTAGGTGAGCGTATCGCTCTGGGAGTTCCAGTCCCCGGGCACCCGGATGGTGTAGGGATCCCGATAGCCGTGTTCCAGTCGGTCGAGCTTATCCTTCGCCACCGGCCGGTTCCAGTAGGCCTCCCGGTCGTCCTCGCCCCGTTCCTTGTAGCGGTAGGTATAGAAGCCGGTTTCGTAGGGATCGACGATAGTGTGCCAGGTGCCGTTCAGGGAGATCGACTCCCTGCTGTCGGTGTTGACGATCAATTTTTCCATCGCTGTGGAGTCCAGGGCAATCAAGGTAATTGCAAAGAAACTCAATAATTTTTTAATCATAAGCATCACATTGTTACGAAGATTAGAGGGTCAGCCCCCTGGGAACGCCGAGCTCCAGCTCGGCAAGCGGGCCGGAGGCCCGCCCGGGCGAACACGAGATTCATCCCTACAAAGTACGCTCGTCATTCTGGCGCACGCCGGTATGACCAGTCCTACTTAATAAAACTCCTATGAATATCTCTCCTATCTTTTTACTGACATTGCTATTGTGCCTCAATGGTTAACATCTCATCTGACAACCCTTTTGAACGGACTCTTACCCTTATTGTTCCTTTTGAACGACCTGATTGAAGCGTAATCAGGGCCTTTCCAAAATAGGTTTGAATCGATAGTATTTTTCATTGCGCTCTATGCAGTCCGGAGCCCATGCTTCCTCATCAGCCCAGGCAATGTCTTCGAGGCTGAAAATGACACCATGATCGATCCATGTTTCCATATCGTCCGTGGAAAAAACATGCCAATCCACCATGCCTTTCCAGTTGCGTGCCCCCTTGGCATCGTGGGGTGGGTATATATACAGTTTTTGATCAAATACGCGGGCGGACGGATCAGCGTGAAAATCGGGCAGAATGACCTCCTGACCCAATGCGGAGGTTGCGTATGCCAGCAGGCCCACTGAGATAATGAGAGATTTTTTCATGGGTTCGGAATCCGCGTTTTTATGCCTAACGAAAGAGACTCAGTTGAAATGAGATACCTTAGCTACCGGCTGGCTTTTCCCTTTGCTCCAAGGGACTTGCCGGCAGGGTAAATTCCTCCCGCGGTGGCGGCTGGTCTGGGTCAAAGGGCGAAAGATCGTCGACAATGACTTCAGATAAGGGCGTATTCCGCAGCCCCTCCACAACGGAGCGAGCCAGTATCCAGGCGCCATAATTATTGTTGTGCGTAAAGTCCCCATCCTCACCGTGCTTGGCAAAGATAAAGCGCACCTTTTGCGACCCCAGGGATTCATACAGCGCAACGCTGGCGGCATTGAGATCAATCACGGGAACCTTTTCCGCGGCAGCTACAGCGTGTACCGCCTCCGCATAATCATCCAGGGTACGCTTTAAATGCCCCTTCCGGTCGAAAAAACCCCGTTCGGGCGGGGTTACCAGGATTGGGACCGCGCCTTTTTCCCTGGCCTGCCCTATCCAGTTGCGCAGCAAATCCCGATACAGGGATTTGGCCGCGGCATAAGTGGGAAGGTGGGCTTTCTGGTCGTTATGGCCGAATTGGATCAGCAGGTAATCCCCCGGCTTGATCAGGGACATGATTTTGGACCGGCGGCCGGCGGCTTCAAAGGATTCCATGCTCGCCCCCGGGTGGGCGTGGTTGGCAACCGCCACAACCGGTTTGAGAAAACGCGGCAGCATCTGGCCCCAGGCGGCGTAGGGTTCCCCCATATGATCGGCGACAGTCGAGTCCCCGGCCAGAAACAGGGTGGGCAGCTCGACCGGCGCAATATCAATTGCGGAAATTTTGGGGTTTTGGCCTAAAAATTCCAGGGACAGTCCATCGTCCCAATTGGGGGACGACTTTTCGTAATCCTCGAGCCAGACCCGCTTCCCTTCCGGCAGGGAGGGGCGGCGAATATTGACGATCAGGTCCCTGGTAACAAACTCCCCCTCCCGGGTTTCCAAGGACTCGACCATCAGGCGCCTGGCCTCTGCCTTGACCGTGGTCCGGCTTGGGGCCTCCTCATCGCCAAAGGTCAGGCGCACACGGTAGTTGCCTTCCGGCAGTTCCCGGAAGTAGGTTCGATGCTCTATCCCAGCCGTTTCCGGGAATTGCCCGGAGATGGCCGGCGACACACAACCAGCAATCCCGCCCAGGGCCAGGAGCAAAGATAGGATTCTGGCTGTTGGCCTGTGTAAGCGCCTGTTTAAAGTCTTCATAAATTCTCCGCTTAGGACCGACGACGGCACTGACCGGTTCATATCCCCTGTAGGAGCGACCGTTGGCGCGATAGCGGGCCTGCGGCCCGCGTGCCGAGCTGGAGCTCGGCGTTCCCAGGGAGCCGCTCATACAAGGCACAACTATTTCGAGCCCCGAGTCTCCAGTGGCAAACAGCCACCTCCAAAACTTTAACTACCCCTCGGCTGCGATATCGATCACCGCATCCTGCAGGCCTTCAGCCGACACGGTGAGCTTGATCTCGCCCGCTTGCCCCGCCTTGGCCCGCACGATGGCCAGGCCCAGGCCGTTGAAGGCCGGGCGTTCGGCCGAGGCGAAGGACACCATGCTGGTGGGATCGCCGTTGTCCGTGGCCACGAGTTCGCCGGGGCCTTCGATGGTGAAGCGGAGTTCGCTGTCCGCCCGGGGCGCGAGCCGACCCGCTTCGTCCACCACTTTCACCGTGACAAAGGCCAAGTCGCGACCGTCGGCCCGAATGACCGGGCGATCCGCTTCGGCATCGAGACGGGCCGGCGCCCCGGCGGTGTGCACCTGATCCGTCGCCCACACCTCACCGTCCTTGTAGGCCACCACTTTCAACTCACCGGGTTGGTATTTCACCTGGTCCCAGCGCAAACGGTACTCGTGTTTTCCCTTTTTCTTTCGGCCCAGGGATTCGTCATTCAAGAACAGCTCCGCTTCGTCGCCCGAGGTGAACACGTGCACCGGCGTTACCTGGCCGACACGCTCCGGCCAGTTCCAGTGCGGCAGTATGTGCGCCATGGGCAAGTCGGGACGCCAGTGGGACTGATAGAGGTAAAAGCGGTCCTTCCTGAACCCGGCCAGGTCGATGACCCCGAAGTAGGAACTGCGCGAGGAATAGTAGGGGGTCGGCTCGCCCAGGTAGTCCCAGCCGCTCCACACGAAGCCGCCGCCCACGTAGGGGTGCTTTTCCAGAGAGGCGAAGACCTTGTCGGCGGAGGAACCGAAGGGGGTGGTGTAGAGCTCGTAGGCGCTGACCTGGCCGGACTGCGGGTCGCCGCCGGCGCCGTCCTTGACCGGCGCACTGATTTCCCCGGTGACGGGGAACAGATACTCCCCGCGGGAGCTCACGGCGGCCGCGTTTTCGCTGCTGAAGATCAGCTTGTCGGGGAAGGCTTCGTGAAACGCCGGGTATAGCGGCGCGGTGCGTATACCCTTGAGACCGGCGTAGGCCGGCGCATCGCGGATGCCCTCACCCTGGTAATTCAGGCTGATGGTGTCCATCACCCCGGGCAGGGGCATGTGCGGCTTGGCGTAATTCATGGCCGCTGCCGTCGGCCGGGTGGGGTCCTCTTCTTTGGCGATCTCGTGCAGACGCTGCGCCACGGCCGCCCCGCTCTCGTCGGTGTACTGCTCGCCAACTTCGTTGCCCACACTCCACATGATCACCGAGGGATGATTGCGGTCGCGGCGAATGAACGCGCGCAGATCCGGCTCGTGCCAGTCGGGAAAGATGAGGTGGAAATCCAGCGGCGTTTTCTTCCGTTCCCACACATCGTAGATTTCATTCACCACCAGAAAGCCCATCCGGTCCGTCAGCTCGAGCAGTTCGGGCGCGGGCGGATTGTGGGCTATACGAATGGCGTTGGCGCCCATCTCGCGCAGCATTTCCAGCTGGCGCTCGGCCGCGCGAACGTTGAAGGCCGCTCCCAGGGCACCCAGGTCGTGGTGCTGGTTGGCGCCCTGCAGATAGATGCGCTCGCCGTTGACGAACACCCCCCGTTCCGCATCGAAGCGCAGTTCGCGAATGCCGAAGCGGGTCTCGTAGCGATCGAGGGTTCGCCCGTCCTGCTCCAGGGTGGTCACGGCCACATAGCGGTTGGGCGCCTGCGTGGGCGGCGGCCCCCACAGGCGGGGGTTTTCAACGGTGACGGTGCTCTCCAGTTCGGCGCTTTCACCGGCGGCAAGCGCAGCGTGAAGAGGCGCGAAACGGGCAACCACCTCCCCGCTTTTTCGGCCCTCGGCATCCAGCACATAGATCTCGGTGGACGCGGTCACGGCGGCATCTTTGTCCGAGTCGTTGTCGATGGATACCGCCAAATCTACCCTGGCGGCGGCTTCGGATACCTGGGGCGTGGTGATGCGGGTACCCCACTGGCCGATGTGAACGGGATGGGTTTTGGTCAGCCAGACATTGCGGTAGAGCCCGCCCCCCGGATACCAGCGCGAAGAGGCGGGCGGGTTGTCCACGCGGATGGCCAGTTGGTTCTCGCCGCCGGGCACCACGAAGGGGGTGATATCCAGGCGCCAGGACGCATAACCGTAAGGCCAGCCGCCGACCAGGTGGCCGTTCAACCACACCATGGCGTAGGACATGGCGCCGTCGATATCGAGGAAAATGGATTTGCCGGCATCCGATGCCGGGATGTCGAACTTGTTCCGGTACCAGGCCACCCCCGGGCTCGGCAGGCGGCCCATGCCGCCGCCGACCGCGGCGTCTTCACCGGCCATAAACGGGCCCTCGATCGCCCAGTCGTGGGGTAGGCGCACGGCTTGCCAAGCGCTGTCGTCAAACCCGGTTTGCACGAATGGGAAATCACCGCCCGGATTGCCCGACGGGCGCCGGAAGCGTTTGGCGGGGTCTTTGATGAAGTCGTTCGCCGTGGGCAGAATCCAGGGCTTGAGCACCGACTTATCCGACTCCACGGCGACCGCTTCAGTGGGTTTGGCGTCGGCGGGCCGGCCATCCTCGTGATCCTTGATTTCCGGGCGAACATCATAGATCAGCCCGTCGGCCTCCTCCTTTGATGCGTACTTCATAAAGCGCCAGCCTTTATCGAGCAAAACCCGCTCGCGAACGGGCGCCTGCGGCGACTCTGCCAGGCCGCTCGAGCCCTCACGGCTGGCCATTTGCTTATCGCAAGCGCATACCACGGCACCGATACTGAAAAATATTATTATCCGGGAAAAGAGAGTTTTTATAGTCATTTTTCTGGTTCAATCGAATAAAATGGATATCGCTTTTAGTACTGAAATCTGAAACCCAGTTTGTAACTACTCGCTTCCTCGGGACTCCAGTAGGGTGCGCCGTGCGCACCAGCCAGAGCCAGTGGAACTCCGGCGGTATCGGTGCGCACGGCGCACCCTACGACCCGGGCCCCGAGGGGGCGAGTAGTTCCTCAGTTTTTACTCACCTAGTCGCTCTATTCTGGTCTGAGGTGGCCCGGCATAGGACGGCTTCAAGCCTCCAAAATCAATCGTGATTCGGTCAACGCTAACAGAAGGATCTGTCCCCCACAGCTTAAATCGGTACTTGCCGGGAGCAAGATCCAGTTGCCCGGTTCCGACCATACGGCTTTCCAGCACATTGTTCTGCCAAGGTTGCGCCCCCGGGTCACCCATTTTGAATGTGATCCACCGGGGATCCTCATCACCAATGCTAAAGGCGCACCGCAATTGCCGGGATGCGTCCAGAGGAAAAGCCGGAACAGCCTCTACGATAACCTCGGCTTTTCCGCCCTCGACGACAACCACTTCATATTCCAGAACGGGAGATTCCTGACGAACCTGCAACAAATCCTCAATGTACCACCCTTGCATCGGCTCCAGCAGCATGGCCGAACCACTTCGTCCCAAACCAGTTACCGAACGCCAGGAGGCCACCTTTCCCATCTGTTTTTTATTGTACTGGCTTGCCGGCATGGAAATTACGCCATTAGTCTCTATGTAGGCGCCGGACGGGGCGTTCAATTTCTGATTGAATACTGAGACATCTACACGGTAGCGTTGCGCTCCACTCGCAATTTCTATGTGGCCGTTGATGTCCTGGCCTACAGGTGCCTTATCATGATTGACGGTTACCCAGATACGCTCCGAGTCATCGCTCAACACGCCCCCGTCATCACTTAACTCTATCCAGGGAGCACTGGTTTTAGCCGACCACTCCTGCGGGTCCTCCCCCCGGTTGAAAATGTCGATAAAACGGCGCTCTTGGGTATAACGATTCAATGCCGGGAGACGGTTCTCTTTCGCAAACACCGGAGACAGCTGTCGGGATTCCTGCACGAATTCCATTCCATATAGCTTTGCTCCGTCCCCGGGTGGATGAACCACCAACTTGTTCAGGCCAGGCCGCAACACATAATCCCCAACCTCGAGCTTCCGGATCCGGCCGGCGGAACCCTTTACGCTGACCGACTTATGGTCATTGACTGTCACCCACCAGGTTTTGCCGTCTTCATCCGGCTGATCGACTGACAAATAGAGGGTGTGAACCCCACCCGGCTCGTCCTCCATATAAAATTCAAACAGCGCTTTTGCAGCGCCATCCACAACATAGGGAATCGTATCCCAATGCAGGTCGGAAACGGTGAAGCGAGCCTCGTCCTGCGCCGCCCTGACAAAGGTGCCGTCTGAACCCTTCCCGGTCGCAAGATCGCCAAATATGCCAGCCTCCGCGGCCCTCAATGTAATCGTTGCCCCCCGGGTTTTGATGCCGGGAAGGGAGCCGGTCAGCGGCGTCAAGGGCCGCGGCTGCCCTTCAATGGCGACACCCACTCCACGCACACCTTTTGTTTCAAGACGCGTCGTGATCGGTTCAAAAAATACCGAAGATCCCATTTGATACCCGGGCCTATAATCAACCATATGCTCCCATTTTCCACCGGCAACCTCCTGGTTGTAATGGCGGGTCAGCTGTTGAATCCTGTCGAACGCCGCGAATGCCGAATCGCTCATCCGGTTTGCCGTTACCCGGCCCTGTTTGGCGTATTCCCTGCTTTTATAGGCATACAACCACTTCTCGTTCATCGCGGCGGCGCCGGCAATGGGATAGTGCACCAGCTGGAAGTATGCATCCGAGGCCGCCTCGGGAAGCGCTTTCGAGATTTTTTCCGCGAGGGCTCTCAGGTCCTGGTAGCTGCGCATCCGCTGTTCGGCCTCGTCACCGTAATACCACAGGCTGTACAGAGGGTTGCGAATGGGCGGATAGCCGGCCCATTGGGATTCGTTGAAGCCCATGAATTCAGGCTTCCGTTCGGTGGCAAGCCGGTAGTATTCCCACATCATGTCGGATATCGCTTGCCCGTGTTGTTGGGAAATATCGCGTGAAGCAACCGTCTCAAAAAAATCCCGCAGGTTGTCCGGCGTCCACGAGTTGATATCCCAGGCGAGATCCATAAAAAATTCGGTCTCCCACTCGCGGCGCTTCAGGTCGCCCACATTGGCAATCCAAATGTGATCCATGTTGTGCTGCCAGGCGCGGGTCATTTCACGCCAGACCAGGGCCGGCGATGTCGGGGACAGCCAGATATAGGGATGAGGCGACCCGAGATAGGACAGGTGATAATACACCCCCGCTCCCCCGGAGCGGTGTTGCTCGGCATCATTGGAAAACCGCCGGATATATCCATGGTTATCTTCGGGCCATATGATGGTTATTTCTTCCGGCAGGTCCAATCCGTTTTCGTAGATCTTGAGCACTTCTTTATACGGGGTAAACGACTGTGGAACTTGGGATACATCGTCATTGATATGCTGTTTGATCAGCCCCCGCTGATCTGAAATTACCTTTTCGAGCAGACCGACCTTGTCTTCCATGGAGCCGGCGCCCACCATGCCGGTGTCGTGAATGCCCCGCATGCCAACCGTGTAGATGGCGTCCAGGCCCCGGCTTTCCTCTACACGTTGTTCCCAGTACTCGTAAACGGAGGAGGCATTGGTTTGATAATTGAAATCGCCCCTCGTGTCGTGATCCCATTCCCCCACATTGTTTCTAAGCATCGGTTCGGCGTGAGAGGTTCCGACCACAATTTCCCATTCTTTGGCAGCTTCGGCATTTCCGGGGACCTGGAAAAACGGCACCGTGTTCGGGTGCATCGCCGGCCATAGTATATTGGCTTTCAGACGCAGCATCAGCTCAAACACCTTGGCGTAGGTTTTGGGGCCCAGGTTGCCAACCGATGGCTCAAACGTTTTGGACGCCCAGGGTTCAAGGCCCCACCCTTCATCATTGAGAAAGATTCCCCGGTATTTAACCGAAGGAGCGGTAGAAAAGATGTCCTGGTTGCTTATGGATAAAGAGCTCTTCTTCTCAATCGGCACATCCGCCCACCAGTACCAGGGAGAGACGCCCATCTTTTTTGAAAGGTCAAACACCCCGTAAGCCATACCCCTCGGATCACTGCCCACGATAAACATCGCCTGATCGATGCCCGCAACAGGCTCGGTTTTAAACATATACCCGTACGTCTCCCATTCCCCTGTGAGGCGAGAGGTGTCGATAGTTCTGCGAATCATCCCGGAAGTGACATCCCCAAGGATAATCGCATTCCCTACAACGTTTTCGAGACTGGTATATACTTCCGGTTTTCGACCGGTGATAGCTTCTATATCCCGAGCCAGTAAGTGTGCGACTATGGGATTTAGTGTAGAACCCTCGACATCGTAAATAATGGAAACTGTTCTGTTTTGGTCTGCAATGGTAAATTGCTCATCGACTGGTTGGCAGCCGGCTATCGGCATCAATAAAAGAAGCCACCACAACTGTGCGAGCACACCGAGGTTAAAACGCAGAACATTTACTATCATAAACATCACATTCTCCCCCACCGAAAACAAATGTTATTATTTATCATACATTTATGCAAGCAGAAGAACGAGGCCTGAATGATGACTAGAATCACGGTATTATTCGCCTTCTTGTTTGGGATAGTGGCTTCGGCAGATGCCCAGGAAACCATTCCCCTATACTCCGGCGAAATCCCCAATGCCATCGAAGCCCCTGACGAGGAATCCGTCAGGGACCCGTCTGCGGAACACACCTTCAAACTGAAGGTCTCCCGCCCCACGCTATCGGTCTACCTGCCGGACCCGCAACAGGCCAACGGGACCGCGGTCATCATCTGCCCCGGCGGTGGCTACATCGGACTGTCCGTCGTCAAAGAAGGCAGCGACGTCGCCAGGGCCTTCAACGAAATGGGTGTGGCGGCTTTCGTGCTCAAGTACCGCACCCCGAGCGACCGGTATATGACCGACAAAGCCACCGGCCCCCTGCAGGATGCGCAACAGGCTTTGCGGGTGGTGCGCCGGAACGCGAAAAAATGGCATGTCGATCCCGACCGCGTTGGTATCGCCGGCTTTTCCGCCGGCGGACACCTGGCCTCCACCGCCGGTACCCACTTCGATCGCCCGGTGGTCGCCGCCTGGAGTAAAAACAACCTCAGACCCGATTTCATGGTTTTGGTCTATCCCGTTATCAGCTTCACTGATAGACAGACACACGTTGGGTCGCGCACAAATCTGTTGGGCCCCAAACCGCCCGAGGCATTGATCCGGCGCTACTCCAACGAACTCCAGGTGACAGCCCAGACACCGCCTACCCTACTGGTCCACGCCGGCGACGATCGGGCGGTACCGGTGGGGAACAGCATCACCTTTTACCAGGCGCTGCACGTCCAAGGTGTACCGGCACAACTTATCGTCTACCCCGAGGGCGGCCACGGCTTCGGCCTGAATAACCCGACCACCCCGGACAACTGGATCGAGCGTTGCCGGGACTGGCTGGCGAGCCGTGGCCTGCTGACCGCGCAGGATGCGTAAGTAAAAGGTTGTAGAACGGCTGCATGCAGTGACAAGGGGTTAGAAGTGGTTTCACAACGCAGGGAGCGGATGCTTGGAGGTGGCCACCGGAGCCCAGGAAGCGCAGTATATACGCAGCACTTGAGCATTCCGGGCACCGCCAAGCGATACCTTCTCTCAGAAAATCCTGAGATTGGGTTTATCAGAATTCAATTCCGACAGCCGGACACAATCTGGAATTCCAGACAATTACTACGGCACTACCGGATGAAACAGGGCGTCAGCCGCCACGATCGTAGACTTCCCGCGGGTGGGTTTCCCGGCTGCCGTCGGGGTCCGGTAATAGCAAATCGCCATGATGGCATTTGACCTCGCTCTCCGCACCCTTCAGGTTTTTATGCGATTACCCTGCCCCGGCAAGCGGGCCTGAGGCCCGCCCGGGTGAACGCAGGGTTCGCCCCCTACAACGCGTCGTTCCGGCGAAAGCCGGAACCCAGGAGCCACAGTCCTGGATACCGGTACCGGATCAAGCCCGACACAGGCTCTGCACCGGCACGACGAGCGGTTCAGTCGTCGTCCAGGGTGGTGCCAACACCCACCCCGTCCTGCACTTCGGCGCCCTTGGCCCAAATGGCCTCCAAGGTGAACTGCTCATCGCCCTCGCGCTTGTCGTCCGGTCTCACCCGGACCTCGACGACCTTGCTCTTCTCGCCGACCGCGAAGTGCACCACGCGTCCCGGCGGAATAAAGTCGCGGCCGTTTTCCGCCGTGCCCGACTGGGTACGAACCAGGACTTTTGCCGGTTGACGGGCGGTGCCCGACAGGGATACCAAACACCATTGAACCCAGAGCTACACTGCTCTCTCCCAAATCGAAAAAATTTCCCGACTGGCGCCCTGGCCTCAAATCAGGCTGCAAAAGAGATGCAACAATTGCAGCTCCTTTGCAGGCCAGGACACCGAGCCAGGCTAAGAAGAGAGACCTATGCTCTGTCTGCCAAATCCGTTACCTACGATAAGTTTTCACAGCACGGAGTAAAAATATGCTGTCCGGTTTGCCAACGCGATGGCCTCTAAAGTCCAGCCCCCGCTACGGCACCTTGACGAAAGTTGGCCCCCGTCCGCCGAAACGGTACACGGAATGTCCCGTTGGTGGCGCAACGCCAGAACCATTCCAGAGGCCCGTATCGGAAAAAGTACAGCCAGCAGGAAGCAAACAGCATCAGAGCGGTATAGGCCATCAACCCGAACACCAATGCCCATTCCTGGCCGATGCTTTGATACCAACTCAGACCAAACCCATAAAACAACGGAACGCACAACAGTCCCTGTACTACATAGATAGTCAGGCTCATGCGCCCGCAAGGGGCCAGCAAGCCGGCCAGTCGCGCAAATGGACGAAACTGGTACAGCTCAACATACAGCAACACCCCGAAACTCATTACACCGATTGCGAACCAGGCATCCAGCATCATCCCCGCATAGTGCTTCGCATACCCCTGCTCCTGCAAAAAATCTGCCGGCAGGGAACTCCAATACGACTTGGCTACATAGAGCATCACGCAGGCACCCAGGGACAGTAAGAGCCCCTGGCGCCGCTGCCCGGCAAAATGCTCTGGCCGCGCGAAGAATCCGACCCGCCCCAGCAGCAAACCCCAGATAAAGAGGCAGACAAAGGACGATAGGCGGGGCGATTCAATCACATAAGCCCAAGTAGTCATCTGGCCCTGCCAACTGTTGAACAATACAACTTCGCGGAAAGTCCCACTTGCAAAAACCTCGAACGCCTTCCCGTATAACCCCCAGTGAACAGGAGCGTCGTTGGCACCGGGGAGGTTCATAAGGGAAGCTGCGATATAGCAGATCAGATGCGGCTGCAACAGGAGAAACAGCGATAGGAAAAGCAGAAATCCGTTATTGAAACGGTTGAGCAGCACCAGACTGCATCCCAAAATGGCTAAAACCTGGAGAATGTCACCCAGGTAAATAAGACTGTGCAGGTAACCGATGCCCAGAAGAATCACCAAACGCCAGAGGAAACGCCACGAAAAATCAGTGCCATGGCGCGTCTGCCGGTCTATGATGAAAAAAAGCTCAGGCCGAAAAGCATGGCGAAAATCGCATAGGCCTTGCCCGAGAACAGGTAAAACACAATATCGCGAACCCAGCTTGGCTCGGGGTCTCGCCAGTAGAGTTCAAAATACTCCAGGCAATGGACCAAAAATAATCCCAGTAACGCAAACCCCCGCAACGCATCCACCAAGTCAAGCCGGGCAACGCTGGAGACGTGAGAAGAATGAACTTTCATTCTTCTCTGACCCATATGGCCGCCCCACCCGAGGCCTTCAGGTCCAGCGACAACGAAGTGCCGCGCTCCACCGCTCTCTGCGAAAGTGAGACACCGGTCTTAGTCTTGGCCTCGTCGTCATCTTGATACAAAGTGGCAACGTAATTTCTGTTTTTATCCAGAAAATCGAAATTGACCTCCACTCGCCTGGCGTCATTATTGGTGATGGCGCCAACAAACCATTGATCTCCCGAGCGCCTGGCTACCGCTATGTATTGCCCGATCTCACCGGAAAGCACCCGCGTGTCGTCCCAAACCGTCGGCACCTTCTCGAAAAACTCAATCTCCGGCTCGCCACCGTAGTCCGCCGCCTTGTCGTACCAGAACAGTGTCTGCAACGGGCTGTACATCACCACCGCGAGCGCCAGCTGATGTGCATGCGTGGTTTTGATACGGTCGTTGTAATAGCAAATGGTGTAGTCGCCCATACCCGCGATGCCGCGGGTAAACGGCAGGATGGTGTTGTGGGTGGCGTCGGGCATCTCTTCGTTGCCGCGGATGCCCTCCACGGTAAGGATATTGGGCAGGGTGCGCTGCTCGCCGGTGACCCGGAACTCGTCGTGGATGTTGACCATCAGCTGGTTCTGCGCGGCGCGCTCCACCGATTCGTGCAGCCAGGTGGTCCAGCGGTGGGATCCGACTTGCACAAAGCCGTATTTCACCCCGGCGACGCCCCACTCCCGGTAGAGGGGAAATAGTTCGTGGTCCTGTTTCAGCAACGCCTGCTGGTTGACATAGAGCCAGATACCCACGCCTTTCTCTTTTCCGTAGCGGATGACTTCCGGCAGGTCCAGGTCGATCTCCACCGTGCGGGCATCGGTGTCAAAGCTGAAAACCGGCCCGTACCATTTCGCGTCGAACAGCAGGTATTGGATATTGTGCTCCGCGGCAAAATCGATCCAGGCCTTGGCGCCTTCCTCCGTCAGGGTCATATCGCGGACTATCTTGCCGGGCTTGATCCAGGAGGTGTCTGCGACGCGGCTAGGCGCGTTGAGGTTCAGCAGGATATCGTTGTGCTCGATCAGCTGTCCCGGTTTTTCCGCCGCCATAATGACCCGCCAGGGGGTAGCGAAATAGGGCATCTTGTCCACCGGCTCGTAGAGCGCCGTGCGCACCGTATTGGGCTTGCTGTGGGACAGGGTGAATTTAGTGCGGACGAAGTCGACCATTGCCGCTTCGGTGATACTGGCGTAGAGCCCGTTCTCGAGCTGCAAGGTCAGCGGGCGCTCACTCTCCCCGGGCCAATCGGCTAGTGGCAGCAGTGAATAAGGTCCCTGGGCCCAGGGTTCAAACCAGGCCAGGGTCCCTTTTGGAAAGCTGAATTCGGTCTGCTCATCCACCACCCGGTAATAGATGCCGGTGGGATTTTCATGGAAGTAATAGCGGATGGCGACGCCTTCGTTGTAGGCCCGCAACTGAATGTCCATTTTGTAGTTGGCGCTGGCTTGTTGCTCGAAGGTCAGCGTCAATGCATTGTACTTGTCCGTTACCTGGCTGCGCTCGCCATAGGGGGGACGCCAGGAGGAGTCCACCTGTTCCCTGTCCACATCCGCCAGCCGCAGGCCGTCCATCCAGGCGCCCTGCGGTTTTTCCTTAATCGCCAGCGCCCATTCGGAAAGGTGGTTATCGAGAGAAATAGAGAGTTCTGATTTATCTACCACCGGCTTGCGTTTGTAAGAAACTTGGTAGAGGATCTTCGCCTCGCTTCCTTTCTCCGCTTCCCGGTGTATCTCCAGCAGGTAGTTTCCGTCCGGCGAGTGCAGGCTCTCCTGAAAAGCTTTTTCTTCAGGGGCCGCTACTCCTGCTGCAGCGTATGCCATGGTCAAAATAATGGTCGCAAGCAGGCGCAGGATTACAGCTTTCCCCGCAAAACACAGAGGCAATGAAGTAAGGCTCCGGGCGGCCCTGCTACCGGTGGTCTTTCGCGGGACACGGGCTAGGCGCCCCCCCGGTAAATCCATCCCTGGAGGCTTGTCCGCGAGGTCCCCCTCACAGACAGTCCCGCAAAAGAACACCGGCATCAGGGCCTTCGCGTCACGCTCATCGTTTGGTTTAGTGCCGTTCATCTTCAAATAAACCTCACCAATAGGGATTCCAGACCCGCGTCAGACGAACCAGGGCCTCCAGGTAGAAGTAATCGCCCCAGATGCAGCTCTCGCCCACGCCCACGTTATTGGGCATGTGATAGACGCCCTCTTTCAGCAGGCCTGTGCCGGCGTCGCTCGGCCCACAGGCGTAATTTCGGATCAGACTGCGGGTGATCTCTACCGCGGCATTTCGATAGCTGCCGATATCGGGGTCGGCCAGCGGTAAGGTTTTGTTCAGTTCCAACAGACCGCACACCGCAATAGCCGCGGCGGATGTGTCGCGCTCATGGGAAGGTTCCCGGAATACGAGGTCCCAGCAACAGACGCCGTCCGCCGGCAGGCGGTTCAGAAAGTAATTGGCCAGACGCGCGGAGAGCTGCACCAGGCGGGGATTGCGGTAATAGCGGTAGACCAGCGGAAAGCCGGCAATGCCCCACCCCTGCCCGCGGGACCAGCAGGATTCGTCGGAGAACCCCTGGTGGGTGGAGCCGTATTTCGGTGCGCCGGAAACCGGATCCATATGGAAAGTGTGATGAGTGGAGCCGTCCGCGCGCACGATATAGCGCGCGGCATTCTCGATATGCGTGTCTGCGGCCAGCTTCAGCTCGGTGTTGCCGGTTTCCGCCGCGGCCCAGTATAGGAGCGGCAGATTCAGGTTGCAGTCGATGATCATCCGCCCGGCCTGCTCCGGGTCGTTCAGGTCGCCCCAGGCCTGAATGATTCCGGCGTTCGGGAGGTACCGCTTATAGAGCAGATTCGCCGCCTCCAGGGCCGCATCGCGGGCAAGACGGCTGCCGGTGAGCTTATAGGCGGAGACGCAGGACAGCGAATAGAGAAACCCCAGGTCGTGATGGTCGACGTTTACACGCTCAAAAATACGGGCACTGAAACTTTCCACCTGCTTCAGCGCTGCGGATTTGTATTTCTCCTCCCCGCTGGCTTCATAGGCCAGCCACAACTGGCCGGTCCAGAAGCCGCTGGTCCACTCGATATTGTCTATGGTGGTATAAACGCCGTCGACGCTCGACGGCTCAGGATACTGATCTCCAAATACCTCCAGCCCCGCATCGATGCGGCTCAGCGCGGTATCGATAGCGCTGCGGATCAGATCCCGGTCGCCCACCGGGTCGAATTCCCTATCGAATGCCCGGGACAAAGTCTCTCTTTCGATGGAGTAGCTTGAATTGTCAGCCGATTGTTGATGAATAGTCATGAATTCCCCTCTGCGGTAACTTCCTGGTTTTGAGGATCAGGGTCAGGTCGCAGGGTGAATACCGCCGCAATCCAGAACACCAGGGCGCCGGCGCCAATCATCAGATAGGTATTGGCGAAACCGAACAGGTCGTAGGCCCTGCCGACGGGCTGGGACAAAATGGCCAGTCCCAGCGAGTGGCCGAAGCTCACGCCGACCATGTAGAGTGTGGATGCCAGGCGGCTTTCAAAGTGCGCCGCTATATAGCGGAATATCGACACGACCAGTATGGGCAGCTCGATCGCGTGCAGCATTTTCATACAGGAGATGGCCACAGGCCCGGTCACCAGCCCGGAGCCGGTAATCCGCACGATCATGATGGCGGCGGCGAGCAGTAATCCGTTTTTGATACCGATTCTGTTTACTATCCATGGGGACACGAAAAGCATGCCCGCTTCGAGGAATATCTGCGCCGAGTTGAGCCTGCCGAACATCTCCCGCCCGAGTGCCTCGGTGGCGAACTGCGAGGCGAAATAGACCGGGAACTGCTGGTCGAAAACCAGGTACAGGTTGGTCACCCCGAGTATCAATACCATAAACCCCCAGAATTCCCGCAGCTTGAGCACGGCCAGGGCATCCGTTACCTTCAGGCTCGACGACGCTTTCAGGTCCTGGGCGGTGGTCTCCACCTTGAGGAACAACAGCGCGGGCAGGAGGATCAATACGGTGGCGGAAGCGATAAAGAAATTAATCTGTGGGTTGATATTGAACAGGGTGCCGGAATAGAAGGCGGCGAAGGCAAAGCCCAGGGAACCCCAGAGACGCACACGGCTGTACTCGAATCCGTACTTGCGCCCCACCCTGTCCACATAGGATTCCAGCGCAAAGGAACCGGCGATAAAGGTCATCCCGAGATAGGCACCCCCCAGCGCCGCGCCCAGGAATATGTTCGACTTGATCAGGGGTTCATAGACAAAGACAAAAAACGGTCCGCACAGACCGACCATCACCGAGAGAAACAAAAGCACATGCCGACGCAACCCGACCTTGTCCGAAATATAGCCGTACAGTGGCTGCGTTATCAGCGCGGCGATAAAGTTGGCCGCGAAGACAATACCGATCTGTTCGCCGTTCAAACCCAGGGTGCTTTTCAGCCAGTTGGAAAGCAGGGATATGCTCATGGCCTGCGCCGCGAAATAGGCGAAGACGAATGCGCTCATCAGTGCGTAGAGCCGGAACTTCAGTGACGCCGCCTCTTTGGAGAGTGGTTTTGCTTCCGCTACGGAAACGCCACTCTGAACATCTGCCACTATCGCCATGGGGCTTACCTCTCATTTTCGCTTGCGGGCCCGGCCTCCCAGAGAGAAGAACCGCCGCTTGGTTATTATTTTCTCGAGCTGATTATATTTTTTGTGTCTTTCAAACGTAGGGTGCGCCGTGGCAGACAAGTGCTCCATGCATTGTCTGCATGACCGCCATCCATGGCGGCCTCGCACCGATATTCCAACTCCGGGATATTCCAACTCCGGTATGGTGCGCACGGCGCACCCTACTCGCTGTAGGAGCCTGCTTGCAGGCGAACATTGCCGGCAAGAAACTCTGTGTCCGCCATCCATGGCGCGACCTCATCACGTTCGACCATGCCCCGGCCCCGCCATCCCTGGCGGGTCGCCAAGCCACGCACAAAGCAGTGCTTTGTATGCGCGCGGCTTGGCCCTGCAAGCAGGCTCCTACAGGAAAATTCCATATTTCCCCGGTACAGCCCACTATCGCGCAAGCCAACCACCATCGACGGGCAGGGTGATCCCCTGCACGTAATCCGATGCGGACGAGGCCAGAAATACCGTGGCACCGCCCAGGTCCGCCGGATCGCCCCAGCGCCCCGCCGGAATACGGCCGAGGATTTCCGCATTGCGCACCTCGTCCGCACGCAGCGCCGCGGTGTTGTTGGTGGCGAAATAGCCCGGCGCTATGGCATTCACATTGATACAGTGAGGAGCCCATTCATTGGCAAGTGTCTTGGTAAGGCCCATCACCCCGCTTTTCGATGCCGTATAGGAGGGCACCCGAATCCCCCCCTGGAACGACAACATGCTGGCTATATTGATGATCTTTCCACCGCGGCCGGAGGCGATCATCTGCTTCGCCGCCGCCTGGGACAGGAAAAACAGCGTGCGCAGGTTGGTGTTCATCACGCTGTCCCACTCCTCGACGGTGAAATCAATGGAGTCATTGCGCTGTATGATGCCGGCGTTGTTCACGAGGATATCGACGGCCCCCAGCGCATCCACGGCTTCGGCCACTATTTCAGCAACACGCTCGACGGAGGCCAGATCGGCCTCGATAACGTGCGGCCTGCGACCCGCCGACTCTATTCCGGCCACTGTCTCGCCCGGCTGTGAACGTCCCACCAGGGCGATATCCGCACCGGCGCCCGCCAGCGCCAGCGCCATGGCCTGCCCCAGACCGGTATTGGCGCCGGTGACCAGTGCGGTCTTTCCTTCCAGGTTGAAAGCGGAAATGGACATAAACCTATTTACCCAAATTTTCTTCGTAGTGCCGTAGGGCGCGCCGTGCGCACCGGATCAAAGCCGGTGGGAACTTCAACGTTATGTTCGCCTGCCATATCCTCTACTGATAATCGCTCTGCTTAAACAACTTTTCGGCCGCAATCAGGGCTCCCAGTTCGCCCGAGTGGCCACCCAGCGCCGACGGAACTATGTAGTTTTCCGGGTCCGCCGCCGCCGGCAGGGTGGTGTAGCCGTTGAGGAGCTTGCTGAACTCGGTGCGAATCATCGCAAACAGCTGCTTCTGGGACATGACTCCACCGCCGAGAATAATCCGCTCTGGCGCATAACACAGGGTAAGGTTGATACACATCGCCGCCAGGTAGCGCGCCTGCAGCGCCCAGGCCGGATGATCCGGTTCCAGGTCTTGCCCTTTACGTCCCCAGCGGGCCTCAATCGCCGGCCCCGAGGCCAGGCCTTCCAGGCAGTCACCGTGAAACGGACAGCTGCCACGGAAATCGTTACCTTCGTCAAACCGCGGCAACAGCATGTGGCCGACTTCCGGATGCATGGCGCCATTGACGAGCTCGCCTTTCGACACCACCCCGGCGCCTATGCCTGTGCCAACGGTCACATAGACGAAGTTCTTCAAACCGCGCGCCGCGCCCAACAAACCCTCACCCAGAGTGGCGCCGTTGACGTCGGTGTCGAAAGCCACCGGGACATTCAAGGCGCGGGAGATGCTTCCCACCACATCGGTGTAGGCCCAGTGGGGTTTGGGCGCAGTTGTGATATATCCGTAATATTGCGACTGCCGATGCAGACCGACCGGACCGAAGCTGGCCACGCCGATCGCTCTCAGAGCGCCATATTCGGCTTCACCCTCTTTAAAAAATTCTATCGCCCGAGCGAGCGTCTCGTCCGGAGTGGTAGTCGGGAAACTGGTTCTCGCCAAAACCTTGTCCGGTGAATGGCCGATTACACAGTTGAACTTGGTGCCGCCCCCCTCGATACCACCGATCAGGGTTGCCACTCGCAAATCCGTCGCACTCATCCTTTTACCACCTTTTCAGCTCTCAATAACTCGGATATAGCCAAATGTATGTGATACCCGGTACTCGCCGGCATATCGTTGGATACGGATGTACCGGACGCATCCAGCCGGTCGAGCCAACCGCCCGAAACCGCTCCCTGAATGTGGTCCGCCCACAACCGATCAAAAATTTCGTTCGCCACCGCAATGCTACCGGTATTGCCCGAGCAGACAAGGGCTAACTGGGCTTTCAGCGCCTCGGTGAGTCCCCAGCACCTGTGAACGGGCTCCCGGATATCACCTTGGAGCGTATGTGACAAGTAGAGCCGGCCGTTTGGCAACGTCAGTTCACGGGCTTTGCGATACAGCAAGGCCGCGGCGGGAGAAACCCGACCGCCACAAATACGTGCGTGCTCGTGCAACAACCAAACCCATTCGTATTGATGTCCCGCCTCGAACCTGTCGTCTTCGTGCGGCCCCCAGTCCTCCGCTAATACCTCCCGCAGGCCCGCCAGTTCGCGGTCGATAAATCGGGATTCCATCAACCCGACCAGTTCCTGGCTCCGCAGGAGAGAACGTTGGTCGCGGGCCGCCTCATGCCAGGCCTGTGACGC
Organism: Microbulbifer sp.; assembly: GCF_051659245.1. Taxonomy (NCBI): domain Bacteria; kingdom Pseudomonadati; phylum Pseudomonadota; class Gammaproteobacteria; order Cellvibrionales; family Microbulbiferaceae; genus Microbulbifer; species Microbulbifer sp. The sequence goes on along the minus strand of NZ_JBOFOC010000010.1, from coordinate 20,451 downwards.
CTCCAGCAGATGCATATGCGGGTTCTGCTCCACCCGATCCGTCGCCGGCAGGCGCTCCAAATAGCGGCCCCGGTTGTGGAGACAGCGCAGCCGCTGGTCGATCGCCATGCTCAGCGCCATCCCCCCAGCCAGAGCTTCGGCCCCGGCGCCTGCGCGCAGGGCCCAGGCGTGGGCCAGCAGCGCAAAAGCACTGTCGTAAAGGTCCGCCCGATCGTCCAATAATTCCTGCGAATTCAGGTCGATCGTGCGCCCGTACAAACCGTCTTCCCTGCGGCAGGCCCGGTGCAACGTCCGCAGACCTGCGCGAACCAGTTCGAGCGAGCGCTTTGGCTGCCATCCCATCCGGTTCGCCAGTGCAAACACAAAAACCTGTCTGGCCTGAACGCGAACGCGGGAAACCGGGTTTTCCAGCGGGCGCCCATGCAAATCCAGTGATTCCCAGAAACCTCTCCCGTCGGCTACGCCATTTTCCGACCACAGGGGAAAAGACGCTTCGAACATCCACGAGCGGGCCAGTTCCGCCCTGCGGCAGAGGCCGGCCGTACCGGTGTCCTCGATCGTCGATATTCTTTTTTTAAGAAAAGCCATCTGTGGATCAACGCTCTGGTTAAATGATTTCTTAGCCCGGAAATATGTCGGGTTAATAGCGGCACACGGAAGTGCCGCCGCCGGCCCGGACCGGCGTCAGCCCACAAAATACGCAGTTCCATGCATCTGCGTCAGTATTTCGTGGATGACAATCCAATGGATCGGGAGGAGCCATTTGATTGCCGGGTTTATAACACTGCAACTGCTCTCATGCCTTCCACCATGGAAGAACGGAAAAAAGGGGCGCCACCCGGGCGCCCATAAAGGAGAGAGAGTACTTCAGGATCAGAAGCTATAACGCAGGCCCATTCCGAAGACCCGGCCATTCTCAAAGTGCTGCACAAGAAAGTCCGACTCGTGGTCGCGAGGCTCACCCACATAACGCACCGGCGCCTGATTGGTCAGGTTCGATGCGTTGATCGCCAAATCCAGATCCTCAGTGATCTCAAAGTTGAGTGACGCATCCAGGAGACCGTAGCCTTTGGTATAGAATGCACTGCTCGGCGAGGAACTGAGTCGGTTCGCGAAGGGCGAACGATAGGTGTATACCAATCGACCCGACATGAAATCGTTCTCGTACAGAGCCGCGAGGGTCCAACTGGTATCCGACTGAACCTCCATGGGCACATTGACGATGGAGTCACCAAACTTAACAGGGTTTTTGGTATCCAGGTCGGTGTAGGAACCCGACACCCCAAAGTTATGCAGCGCTTGCGGCATAAAATCGTAGTCGAAAAAGCTCTGGAAACCCAGCTCCCAACCTTTGGCACTACCCTCTCCAGCGTTCACCGTGCGCGAGACGAGATACTGGCCGTCCGAACAACCGTTTCCGCCACCGTATGCCGGCCAGCCCTCGATAGTTTCACAAGAGGTCTTGGTATTGAAGAAGCCGTCAATATCCTTGTAAAACACAGCGAGCGAGACGTAGTTCGACGCCGAGAAGTATTTTTCGAACGACAGATCGAAACTGTCAGCTTTCAACGGCTTCAGATCGGGGTTGCCCACATTCACTGTGCCCGTGCCAGCTCTGACACTAACGCTGGGGTTGAGACGCCCCAGACTGGGCCGGGAAATGCCCTTGGCGTAACCAAAGCGAACCAGTGTATCCTCGTCGATATAGCCGGTCACATTCAACGAGGGCAGTACATCGGTGTAAGAAGATCTGCTGTCGTTGGGCACGATCTCACCCGCCTCATTAACAATCATGGCCCGGGCGTACAGGTCAGTCTGTACTACACGCGCACCCACATTACCCCGAAGAATATCGCCGTAGGCGAAGTCGGCCATCGCATACGCGGCGAGCGTCTCTTCCTCGGAATAACGGCGGCTGGTCAGGTTCTCCTCGAGGTCACCTTCCGGGCGAATACCCGCCTGCGGAAAGAGGCTGCGCACATTATTGCCTAGAATCTCCAAGGGATCATAGACGACGTAACCACCGTTATAACCGCCCTCTCCGTCCAGCCAGTTGCTCGGCGAACGATCCAGCACACCCGGCATTGAACTCGCCAGGATGGCGTTGGACTGATCTGCCGCCAGCGGCTCGCCATCGGTTGTCAGCGGCCTGCCACCGAAACTGTAGCTCCTGAAGCTGGCTTCCTGAGCCGCATAACGCGCGCCGAACTTGATGTCCTCGACAAATGACGAATCGATCTGGTATTTCCAGTCGGTTTGCAGCGCGATGCCCTCATCATCGTTATACACATGGGTCCCATTGTCGTATTGACGAAACACAAAGTTGGCGGGATCGCTCAGATCGGGGCCCTCCAGATTGATCTGGTGGGGATCCACACTCAGGTCACGAGTGACATCCCAGGTCAGGCCCTGACGTGAGTTGAACACCAGCCGGCGGTTATCCCTGAGCTGGTCAGCCTGGATGAATGACAGGTCGAATTTGGCTTCCAGCCGGTCCGAGGCTTGCCATTCAGCGCCGACCGCCGCGATCCAGGTTTCATAGGGCCGCTCTTCGTGGCCGCCCCAGGTCTCGTAGGTCTTGTCCAGAAAGGTGCCTCCGGACAGTATTTGCCCGGCCACCATTTCATTGGCTCCACCATTGGAATTTCGGTTTGCAAAATTCTCGTCAAAGTTGTAATCCGCTGTAGTCAAGTCCCGGACAGTCCGGCCATCGGGAAAGGTCACCAGGAAACGGTATTCCTGATCGTAGAGGTAGTAGTTGTAATTACCCGTCGCATAGAGCTCAAGGGTGTCGCTGGGGCGCCATTGAAAGGCAATATTCGCCCCTTTACGGACGCGATTGATATCTTCCTGGAAAATCTGCTTGAACTGCCCCAGGGTTGAGACCAGGCCCTGCCGCTCCGACATGGGCAGACAGGTGGGGTTATCCAGATAACCCGTTTTGTCCGGATCCGGAAAATCGAAATCATCTGGACAGGAAACATTATCCAGGTACCAGACATCGTTGCGGCCCGCATAGGCCTGATCGGCGCCGGAAATACCAGCGTACTCAGCACTGTCGGCACGCACGGCACGGCGCAGACCCGGCCCCAGACCAAAGGTAGGGTTGGAGTCCGAGCGGTTGTGACTTTTCTGGTAGTTGCCGGCGATCATCAGGCCCATCTCACCCACGCCGGTTTCCCAGCGATTGGCAAACAGGCCAAAATATTCCGGGCTGGTATCTTCGGACAAATCGTTATAGCGACCCGAAACTGCAACATTGACAGTAAGGTCGTCGAATTCCAGCGGCTTTCGCGTTTTGAGGTCAACCAGCCCACCGATGCCGCCCTCGATGTGCTCGGCCGACGGATTCTTGTACACATCAATGCCGGAAATCATGCCCGGAATCGCGCTTTCAACGTTGAACTCGCGACCACCGGCGGTGAAATAGGCCCGCCCATCCACTCGCGATGCCGTCTGATTGGACAGGCCCCGAATGGTCAGGCCACTGCCCTCGCCGAACGGAGAGGCGGTTTCGCCGCCGTAGCGGTAGCCCTGGACGCCGGGAATACGCGTCAGGGTATCGGCCACGTTCATGTCCGGCAATTTACCGATGTCTTCGGCGGTGATGGAATCGACGATCTCCATCGTGTTTTTCTTGATAGCCACGGAAGTCTCGAGACTCTGGCGCATTCCGGTAACCGTAATCTCTTCCAGCTGCGCCTTCTCCTTCTCATCACCCTCATCCTGGGCGAAGGTCGTTGCCGACAACGCCATCAGCGAGGTGTAAGCCGCAATCGCGGCGGAGAGTTTTTTGTACTTTATTATCATTTTGCTATCTCCTCATCGTCTTCTTTTGTGGTGAACAGCGGGGGTGTTCGCCAGAGGCGAACGGAAAGTTATAGGAACGCCCGTAGCGACGTCCGCGTTTTATTGATCCAGCCTTTTTGCCCGGCGGGGCAAAGATTCGGCACTTCGGCTCAAATTATTGAAATAGCTGTTATCGTTAACAAAACCGGCATTTAAATTTCCCATCTCATGGGATCGCAATCGGCTTTCAGAGCCCGGGGAACCGACAGTGACCGCTGCCGCTCGGAATGCCTTCTTTTCTTATATCTCTATTACAGCATATTTATATTATAATATGACCTTAACTCACCATGCTTCGATTAGCAACTTTTTTTTGCGACCCAATTTATTTCTGTGGTCTCAGCTCGCTTTCCGCCACATCTTCGATTCCACGCCCCGGCGCTCCGCTGTATTTCTGGTTATAAACGACGCGCAGATTGAACAGTCACCCCTGTAGGAGCCTGCTTGCAGGCGAACAAGGACAGCACCAAATCGCTCCAGGCGATTTGGTCGCCTGCAAGCAGGCTCCTACAAGGTGGCTCCCTTAAAACGGTACAGGTTCTCTGTGGGTGAGTAGTTGCGTCGAAACATGAACAGCTCTCTTATTCTTCTATCGCCGATTTTTTTGTTATCGATACCAGAAACCATCATTTTTACCCCGCTCATCTGAGTCGCGGGGGGGGGGTGGGCTCCGGAACCGGTGACTTGAAAAGCTTCCTTACCCGTACATTATTGTATTATCAATAATAAGGAAACCCCCTTTTAACAAGCCCAAAATGCCTTTCTTTTATTTAGAAAAATTGTCTATCTTCTTCCTGGATCTTAGAACAAGTTAATCAATATCCCATGCGACTCTTCGATTTTATTCCGTGACTCGGAGGATGCACGTGGTTCCAGGCTGCCGCTGACCGTCCCACATCCGAGCTCTGCGCGCCCGCGACTTTTTTGGCTGATACGTGCAATAAGCATGCCCGGCGGTGTTCGCCGACGGGTGCGGGCAAAATATCAACGAAACTCTATACCGGAAACGTGGTCGCGAATATCCAGATTCGCCTCATCTGCGTTGCGCACTTTGCGCCCGTTGATTTGCAAATTTTCGAAGAGCACTCCGCGTATAGCGCGCTCCTCGTCAAAACCGGTGAGAACGGATGCCTTGATATTGGGGCCTGTGTAACTCACGTTGCGGAATGTCACGTTTTCGATTCCGCGCCCAGCTGCCGCGCTGTATTTTTCATTAAAGACCACGCCCAGGGTTAGCAGCTGGCCCTCCTGGAAATCCTCCACCCGGATCGTATCGAAAAGTATGTTGCGGGCCAGATTCCTGTCGCTGACGTTGATAGCCATGGTGCCCTGGGCAGTGAGATCGTCCTCGTCGTGTTCGAGGATATCGATATTTTGAAACAGCAGGTTTTCGATCACCTCGCCCTCACTGCCCTCCTCGGCATTGCCGTGTATGCCGATGTTGATGGGATGCGCTACGTCCGCCCACAAAACCGAATTGGTGATGCGGAAATTCCGCACATCGCCGTAGTAGTCCCAGCGGTGTCCATAGATGGCGATGCTGTCGTCCGAGGTGCGCAAAAAGACGTCGTCCACCTCAACATCGGAACAACTCATGAAATCCAGGCCGTCGGACCATTTATCGGCACTGAAGGTTTTCAGGTTGCGGATGGTGAGTCCCCGGCTCTGGCCACAGAACACCGTGTAATGCTTGGGGTTCAGCACCGTCGGCCCATCGATGACGATGTTCTTGGAAAAGGTGACCTCGAATCCCCGCTGCGGTCTGTCGAGCATGCCCCTACCTAGCACCTTCACATTTTCCACCCGATCGAGAACTACGGGCCCACGCAACAGGGCACCGGCCTCCAGATAGACCGTCTTGTTCGAGGGAAAGCGAAAGCCTTCTTCGCCCTCGGCCAGTTCGTGCACGCCGGGACCAAACCAAATCACATCCGGGTCTTCCGGATCGGGCTTTTCCATTGTTTCAATGGGGTTGGCGATGACATGCAGGTTGTGCAGCCGGTCGCCGTCGAATTCGACGGACAGCTTGCGCGGGCGGTCGATAGTGAAGGTGACGGTGTGAGCCCAGTCGCCGCGCTTCGCCTCAATGCCAGCCGACTTGGGACGCACCTGCACACGGCGAAAATCGCCGTTGTTCTTGCGCACCATCACCTCCACCGGCCCGTCCATGTCGAAACGGACCATGGTGGCAGACTGGGGCCGATCCAGGTCGACCATCACGTTGTACTCGTACAGATCCTGCCAAGTTCCCCCGGGTTCGCGAACCCGCACGGTGAAATCGTCGTTGAGGTGTGTATAAAAGGTCGGCGGCGCCGGAGGCGGATAGACAATCAACTCCTCCTTCGCCAGCGCCGGCGCGTTGCAGCCACAGATAAAGAATGCGAACGCCACTGTGATAACTCGCACCACCCGGTGGAACAAGGTGCCTCGTACGGGTTTGGCGGTAATACCCCACTTTGTCATGAACGATTCCTCTCATTCGGCAGCTCCGGCGGCGCTATCGCGCCCGACACCTCGGCTCAAATCGCTGAAATTATTGTTATCGATAACAGAATCGGTGGTGGAAAACGCCGGGCCGCCACCGGTGCCGGCGTTCCAGGCCTGGGAGGCGAGGCCCCCCGATCCACCCTTATCTTCATTGTTATAATACTATAAATAATACTGAAACATTTGATAAGCCCTTTTGGCACTTTAATTTTCATGTAGGAAATTTTTCCCATTTTTAAACTCTTTATGGAATTTTAGACTACGGATTCGGCTGTCGCGGGGCCTAATACCGCCACCTCCGGGGTCTTGATGGGCACGCTACGCTTTGCCCAGTCCGTCCGCTCCAGGTATTCACGGCGCCTTCGGCCCTACAAATACAAATAGGCCGATTTTCGGATTAAGGTAGGGGTATTGGTAGCTGGCCCGAATGGCACTGACTTAAGCGGTTTCCGGCTCCCGTAGGGCGGATAAGCGAAGCGCATCCGCCGCCCCAGGCCTTGTAACTGGTGGATGCGCTTCGCTTATCCACCCTACAAATAAGGCCATTTGCGCTTAAGTTAGCGCCATTCGTAGCTGGCCCGAATGGCACTGGGCCAGACGCCGGTACTATTCGCCCGAAAGCAGGCTCCTACAGGGGAATTCCGCTTAACTTAGTACCATTCTTAGTCCGGGAAAAGGGGCTCCATCAGGACACTGCCCGGCCTGTGGAATGGCGCTTGACGAGTTTGTAGGTCATGCGTTGATGGATGGGTTTCGGCGCCCTGCCTCTCCTCAGATCACTGACCATCTTGTGGATGATCGACACTGCAGCACTGCCCATGGCGGTTATCGGCTGGTGTATCGTGGTCAGGTCCGGCCAGATAATGCTGGCAATAGGCGTATCGTCAAAACCACCCACACTCAGTTCTTCGGGAACGCGAATCCCACGGCCCTGCGCTACAGAAATGACGGCCGCCGCCATATCGTCGTTGGAAGCGAGGATAGCGGTGGGCGTTTCGTCCCCGCTCAATAGCATCTCCGCCGCCGCCAAACCGGATTTGTAGGTGAAACGACCGGGTGTAATCCAGTTCTCAGGTATCGTCAGACCGGCCGCATCCATCGCCTTGAGAAAGCCATCCAGTCGGCATTCCGTGGGCGTGTGCGCCGGGTCACCCTTGACGAAGGCGATTTTCCGGTGCCCCAGTTTAATGAGATGACGGGTTATCGATATCGCGCTCCGGTAGTCGTCGATATATACGGCGGACACCTCCGGAAGCGGCCTGGCGGTTGCCAGCGCCACTACGGGAATGTCCAGACCGGTCAACATCCGCACTGTCGATTCGGAATCGCACAGCGGGGGCGGAAGTATGACCCCTTCCACCCCCGCATCCACCAGGCGACTGACTGCTTTCTTCTGCGAACTCAGCCCGGCGCAATATTCGGGGATCAGCTGACAGCCCAGTTTTCGCGATTGCTCGAGGCTCCCGACCATAATCTTGCTCAGGTAGCTCTCCGAAGGATTCGAGAACAGAATGCCGACCCTCGTTGCCCCCAAACCGACGCGAGTTGACCGGGCGGCCATATTGGGCGTGTAATCGAGTTCCTTGATCGACTCCAAAACACGCTGGCGAAGCTGCTCGCGGACGTTGGGCTGTCCATTGATCACCCGGGACACCGTCATCGAGGAGACTTTCGCATGGCGGGCCACATCGTGAATGGTAACGGTGGCGCGCTTGGTTCGATTATTGTTTTTCAACAACACTTCTCCATAGGAAAGATCGACTCTAAAGGAACCGCTGAAACTACCGCACTCCGCGGTGCGCACGGCGCACCCTACGGCCTTGACTCAGCATCTTCCGTTACCCACACGTAAATTGAAATTACAATGCGTGATCGGCTGCAAGGTTTTCACCTCTCCAGATTTTTACGGCCGTCCAGGGTTCGTCGTCACCGGACCAGAAAGAGTCTTCGACCGGCAGGCCCAGTGCGAGCAAGCCGGTGCTGCAGAGGTACAGGCTTCCGGTGGATATATAGTATTCACCCAGCGCATTCTGATGGCCGCAAAACCCAATTTGCAACCAGCCGTTTTTGTCAAAGGTTCCCTGCGCCGTCATCTGGCGATCCATGACCGCAGTCAGCGCACATCGAACCTGGGCCGGCTTGATATCCTCCGGCAAGCGGTGCTGCAGGGCGGCCTGCGACAAATGCTGAAAAGCGCCCATTCGATAGGCAATGGATCGACCGATGGCCGGGTAGGTACCTTCGGGCGATATCAGCCGCTCCTGAATGGCCGCATAGCGGCTGAAGCGGCGGCTCAGGGTCTCCACCTCCTCCGCGGCGATTTTATTCTTGTCCCGCATCGCCGTGGCGATGTCCATCAACATGGGCTGGATGACAAAGCTGTTGTAATAATCCCAGTGGAACTCCTCGCCGTCGCCATAGATGCCATCGCCCAGGTACCATTCCTGATGCTTTTTCAACGGCAGCTCAATCCGCATGATGTCAAAGGGCAAATCGTGCGCCAGCAGGAAAGCCTCGATCATGGCACTGAACAGTAACCAGTTCGAGTAATACGGGTTTACCTCGCGGGTGGCCTGGAAACAACTGACGACCTGCTGCTGCGTCTGCTTGGGAAGCGACTGCCAAAGCCGCCCTGGAGCGCGCAAAAAGGCATGGGCCAGGAAAGCGGCATCCACCAGCATCTGCGGTTCCATATGGTCAAACAGATAGTCCGGTGATCGCGGATCGACAATGGCCGCTACAGTGGCAACGGCCTGATCCCGGTAATGGTTGCGGAGTTTGATTTCCGCCGCACCGCCGGACTTCGATTCCAGCCAGGGAGCGATGCCGGCCAGCAGGCGTCCCACGCCTTCCAGGTAGGTGGAGGGTTTGGTCTTGGACTCCGTGGTGGTTTCCACCGGCATGGAACTTTTCAACTGCCCTGCACTGCCGGCTTCCAGCAATGGCCTGGAGATTCGATCGAGCAAATCCAGCCAATACTGCCGATGGTCAGTGATAAGACCGGTTTCCGGGATATCCCCGGCTTGCAGCCGGGGCGCCGCCAGGGCTCCGGCGCCGAGCAGCGGAGCTGCCTTGAGAAAGTTACGTCGATTCATTTTGTCAGTCCCCCGTCAAATTCGATTATTCTCGTTCAAGAGATGTTATATCGGAAGAGCCGGAGGCGATCTCGACGATCAGCTTGTCGAGAACGGCGCCGGCATCGATCATCCAGACCCGGATGGTCTGCACACCGGGATTGGCGATTTCATGCTCGGAAACCCCAGAGGCGGCGGCCTCTTTCGGCGAGCAGGACCCTGCGGTTCACGAGGTTCGAGCCCCGGGCCGGGTAGAGGATCATTTCGTAGAAAGCGGGCTCCTGTTCCTTGGGAAGCCGGGCGTAGATGGCCTCGGCGTCGGCAACCATGGCGGCGAAGTCGTCGAGCCGCCGTTGGGCCTCGTCGCCATTGGAGGTGAGGCTGAAGCCGCTGTCGCTTCGGTTGAGGTGCTCGGGGCGCTTGGGTGATTTTTGATAGCCGGAGCGTATCCCAACCTGGGCGGGCACGTTCGTCATGGCGCTGCGGCCGGCTGGAAAACAATTAGTTGTCCATCATGGGTGCCCAAGTACAAACGCCCGTCCTGCTCGCTAAGGCTGACGATGGCATCCAGCTCTTTCAGCATGATGTTCACCTGCCACGTAGCGCCGTCATGGGCAGACAGCTCCTTCGGTGGTGTGTGGTAGATGGGACCACCTTCGGCCTTTACATGCTCGGCGTAGTGGTCGCGACTGGCCAGGGTTTGAAACACGCGCTGTGGTTTGCTCGAATGGGTATCGACGCGGTACAGCTCGCCGGACAGGGTGGCGAAAAAGAGACGATCGCCCATCAGCGCCGGCGGCGCGAATATCAGATGCGGCGACTGAATCACGCGGGTGAAATTGCCTGTGGCCTTGTCCTGCTCCACCAGTGCCAAGCCGTCCGACAAACCATACACCACCTTGTCACCCTGAGCGCGCGCCGGCGAGCCGATCCAACTGGTGGCGTGCTTCACCTGCCACTCTAGTTCGCCTGTCTGGTGATCCATTTTGTAAAAACAGGTGCCGCGGTTGCCGGCGTAGACAGCCTTGTCGTCCACCAGCGGGTCGAGGTTAAAGCCCAGCCAGCCGATCCAATCCTTGTATTGGCCACCTGGCGTGCAGCCTTCTCGCTGCCACACGATCCGACCAGTGTCTTTGTTGAGCCCATATAGGTGATTGTTCCAGCTGCCCACCACCAGCAGGTTTTGCGCCAGTGCCGGTGTGGTGTGACTGGTGCCGGTGTCGGCGTGCCAGCGCTCGCGGCCGTCGGCCAGATCTACCGCGTAAGTGCCCTGGCGGGTGCCATAGTAAGCCAGCTTGCCGTCACTGGCGATGGACGACCGGTACCAGGCCCAAGGGTCGGCCTTCAGGCCCTTGCCCCAACCCCAACTTTCGCCCTCCACCTGCATGGGGCCGTCCTGCGACGCGTGATGCCAGAGTGGTTCGCCCTCAAGGCTCAAGGCGTGCAGGCCGTCATCCGCGTGCACCAGCAGCTTATCGGCCATGCGCAGCGGTTGGCTGTGCAGCTGGCCGGTAAAGTCGCGCGACCACAGCGGCTTGCCATCCAGGCTCAAGGCGCGCAGTTGATAGCCGTTGGCGAGATACAAAGCCTGTTGTGACACCAACGGTGATGCGGTTACCGGTGCGCTGGTCTGTACTCGCCACAGCTCACCGGCCTGAATCGGCAGCACAGTGATGCACAGCAGGGCCAGTGCCAGGTGGCGGCCACCAGGTCGGCGCCGTGGAGACCAGGGTGTTCGCAGGGGGTTCATATACGTGTCCTCGTGTGGCTATCGTGCCAACCTTAAAAAGGCGCCGGCTTCCAGGTTGGCAGCGGCTTGCAACCGAGGGGCTACCAGGGCTCCGGCACCGAGCAACTGAGCCACCTTGAAAAAGTTACTACCGGGTCGGAAGGAAAGGATACCCCTCTCCCGGGACACAGGCTGGGCGCCCCCCTTAAATACATCCCTGTACGCTCGTAATCGGCATCCATGCCTCATACGGTCCCGGAAGAGGGGTATCCTTCCCTTCCGCCTTACTAGTACGTCGATTCACAATGCATATTCATCCGTTATGGGGTGACCGCACGGATAAACCCAACGGATCAATAAACCTTCACCTCCCAAAGCGATTGGCGCGGGGCGTCGACGTCCTCACCGGGAAACAGTGAGACCCTGACATAACGGGCGTCGGTGTCTTTTTCATGCACCCAGGGCATACCGCGTGAGGCGGCAGTGCTGGAATCGCTGTAGCCCTTCCAGCGCTCGCCGTCGCTCGAGGTTTCGACCTTGTACTTGTAATACTTGGTTGCATACTCCGGGAAAATCTCGATGCGGCGGGTGGTTTTTACTTCACCCAGGTCGATGGTGAGAGAGGGTGACTCGTCGCTCTCGGCGGCCGACCAGCGCGTGCCGTAATTGTCGTCGACGAGACGCTCGGCTTCGTAGTTTTCCGCCGCGGAGGAGGCTGTGACTTTCGCACCGAATGCAAGATTGGCCGGCTGTTGGTCGTCCGTCACCTGGGGAAAAGCGCCGCGATGGGTGGGCACCACCCGCTCAATGAGGTTGTCCTTATTAAAGACCAGGCGGTCGATACACAGCTGGCGATGGGCCATGCCCATGAACGGATTAGCGTCGCGGTGGTAGACAAGGTAGTAATCCCCTTTCCACTGGAGCACCGAATGGTGGCCGGGACCGAAGACGGTGCGGTCGGCGCTGGTGACCAGAATCGGGCTCTGTTCCGGCTCGGTCCAGGGGCCGGTCGGGGATTTCGAATAGCTGTAACGGATTTTATAACTCGGCTCGGAGACTTTGCCATCGCTGTACATCAGGAAATAGCGGCCGTCGCGCTTGAGCATGTAAGGGCCTTCGAAAAAGTGCGGCGGGTGAGTGCGGCGAGGGGGCTTCGTGAAGGAAACCATATCATCGGCGAGCAAGCCGACGTAACCGGGCCCGCGCTCCCATTCCCAGCCGGAACCCCAGTACAGATAGGGCTGGCCGTCGTCGTCGATAAAGGCATTGGCGTCGATGTGGTGTACCTCCGGATCGAAATCGAGGGCGATGAAGGGCTTGTCCTCATCGAGGGCATTGCGCCAGGGCCCGAGCGGATGGTCGGCCACACCGGCCCAGATTTCATGGTTGATCGAAATATACATGTAGAAGCGGCCATCGGTACCCTCGATGACGTCGGGCGCCCAGACATTCGTAAAGCCGTCATCGCGGCCGGGCCAGTTGAGCACTGTATTTGTCCAGTTTTTGAAATCCTTCGAGTGCCAGACGGTCAGCTCGTTCGCCCCCCAGCCCGGGCCGTCGGTGGTGACATAGATATAGAAGGTGTCGTCGTGGACGATGATGGTGGGATCGGCCCAGTAGCCGGGGACAAATGGATTGCCGGCCTGGGGGGCGTCCCACTGGCCCGGCGGGTTGGGGCCGGCATTTTCGGATTCAGCGGCGGCGGCGCAGGCCGGGAGCACAAGCGCCAGGATCAGAGACAGATTACGGAACATAGACATGGCTTCTCACTCACTCATTATTGTGTCATCACTTGGATAAATCTCGCACGGGCACCACAGACTTTCCTGTACTCTCACGTAATCGAAGTCGGCATATCCTCCACCGGTCGGGGTGCCGGATCGCGCAAAAATCCCGAAGTGCGCCCCTACCCAGCGTCCCGGTTTGGCCAGAAAGCCTTCGTTGAAATCGGTAAAGGTTCCGCCGGCGGTCCGATAGGCGAAGAGCACCCGCGCCCCTTCCCTTACGGTGGCGCGAACTTCGATCACCGGCTCTTCCAGATTGGCCACCACCGTCTCCCGCAGTACACATCCCTTCATCGCGCCCGGGCAGACCTCATGAACCAGCTGGTAGCCGGCGTCACCACTGCGCAAGCCCAGCCAGGCGTAGTCGTAGCCGTAAATAAGCAGTCCGGCATCCAGGGGCCCCTCGCCGCCCAGTTGCAGTTTCGTCGTCACCTGGAATTCCCGGCGGGGAAATTTCTGCAGCAGCAGGGAGGGCATTTCCCACAGGTTCGGGACCTGGGCATCCGCCGGCAACGGTTGGGCCGCCAGCCGCAGCCAGCCCTCGCGGTCCCCGAGGGAATACCAGTCGTCCCGCCAGTTGGCATTCCACTGCCATTGAGGCCCGAGTTTTACCGAGCCGAATTCGTCACTGGTGGCTATCCGGAAATCCGCCGACGGCTGCGCGACGTCGGGTTTTCTGTAACTCAGGACCGGTTCGCCTCTGCCGTCGCCGTCCTCATCGGCGCCGATCACCGGCCAATCGCCCCGCCATTGCATCGGCTGCAAATGAACGATACGGCCGTAGGCCTCCTTGTACTGGAAGTGCAGGTACCAGTCCTCGCCGCCCGGCGTGGTTACCCAAGCACCCTGGTGGGGACCATTGACGGCGGTATTCCCCTGGGCGAGCACCACGCGGTGCTCGTAGGGACCTTCGATATCGCGGGCGCGGAACACTGTCTGCCAGCCCATTTCCACGCCGCCGGCCGGCGCGAACACGTAGTAGTAGCCGTTGCGCTTGTAGAACTTGGGTCCCTCCACCGTGTGGTGCAGGGGATAGTCGCCGCCGTCGATAATGACTTTGCCTTCGTCCAGCACTTTGGTGCCGTCCGCGGACATCCTGTGCAGGGTCAGCACATTGTTGAAACCCGCCCGGCTGGCGGCCCAGGCATGCAGCAGGTAAGCCTGTCCGTCGTCATCCCAGAGGGGCGCGGGGTCGATGATTCCCTTGCCCTCCAACATCAGCTTTGGCTCACTCCAGGGGCCGGCCGGGTCTTCGGCGGTGGTGACGTAAATGCCGAAATCCGGGTCGGGGTAGAAGACCCAGAACTTGCCGTCGTGGTATCGGAAGCTGGGTGCCCAGGCGCCCTTGCCGTGCTGGGGCCTGGCAAAGACGTCAAGCGGTACCTGCTGCTGAAAGACGTGCCCGATCAACTGCCAGTTGACCAGGTCCCGGGAGTGCAGAATGGGCAGGCCCGGCGCACTGTTGAAACTGGACGACACCATATAGAAATCGTCCCCCACACGTATGGCATCCGGGTCCGAATAATCGGCGTGGATGATCGGATTGGTATAGATCGCCGTATCGACAGAGGTCGGAGCCTCATCCCGATCCGCTTTCTGCTGACAGGCCATCAACAAGGCGGCCGAAGTTATCAGAACGAGTCTCAGAACGAGTCGCTTGGACATCTCGCTTTCCCTCTATCGCTATTCTTATATTTAGAAGCCGCTGGAGAACAGTCTTTTCGCCTCTACGAGCGACAAGTCAAGTTATCGTTAACATTTTTATATAATATTTGTCATACTATAACACGTGATAGTGGCTAGCAAGCCTATAAGGCGGGATGGGTGTTTAAGGCAACAAAGTTCCCCATTCTTGACTGAAGGCCGCCAGGAAGTTGCTCTCGATGAACCCTGCGGGTAATGAAATCCTCGGCATCCACAGACCCGAATGCCGCTAAGTTAAGGGGGGCCGGGCATTTTTGTAGGGTGGATAAGCGAAGCGCATCCACCAGAAGCCGGCTGCTGGAGTGGTGGATGCGCTTCGCTTATCCACCCTACATCGGGCCAATTGCGCTTAACTTAGTACCGCCGCCGCCCGGCAAAGTCGAGGGGGCCATTCCCCCTTCGACTCCTTCACCTTTTTCCCACACAGGTCCGGCGGTTCCTACAGAGCATGAGTCATTCCAGATAACCGCCGGCACTAGGTTATTTGCCGTAGCGAATCACGCTCTGCTGCTGCACGCCCAGGCTATCGATCCCCAATTGCATTACATCGCCCTCTTTCAGGAATTTGGGCGGATTCATGCCCAGGCCGACACCCGGCGGCGTGCCGGTACTGATAATGTCACCGGGTTGCAGGCTCATGAACTGGCTGATGTAGTGCACCAGGAAAGGCACCTTGTACACCATGGTGGCGGTGGTGCCGTCCTGGACCCGCTCGCCATTCAGCTCCAACCAGATACCCGCATTTTCCACATCACCGGCGTCTTCCGGCGTCACCAGCCAGGGGCCTATGGGGGCGAATGTGTCACACCCCTTGCCCTTCACCCACTGGCCCTGCCGTTCAAGCTGATACTCCCGCTCGGAGAGGTCATTGACAACGCAGAATCCGGCCACGTAATCCATGGCGTCGGCTTCGGACACGTATTTGGCTTCCCGGCCGATCACCACGCCCAGCTCCACTTCCCAGTCACTTTTCTGTGACCCGGGTGGCAGCTGAACCTGATCGAAGGGACCGGTAATAGCGGAGGTGGCTTTCATAAACAGTACGGGTTCCGGCGGTACTTCCATGCCGGACTCGCGGGCGTGATCGGCGTAATTCAGGCCCACACAGATAAATTTCCCCACACCGGAAACCGGTTCGGCAATGCGGGGGTCGCCTTCCACCAGCGGCAGGCTGGCGGGGTCCATATCCTGCACCCGGGCAAACATATCACTGCTGAGAAATTCAGCATTGATATCCTTGATGTGGCCGGACAAATCGCGGACGTTGCCCTGGGCATCCAGTATGCCGGGCTTTTCCTGCCCCACAGCACCAAAACGTAATAATTTCATAGTAATCAACCTCTGCTAATGAACTTCGAAAATTAAATCGTAACTACTCTCCCCCAAAGGGGGAGAGGGGACCGGTATCGTGAATTCTCACCGTTCTATAGCCATAGACGGCGATCGCCACAAAGCACAGCAGGGGCAGCGCAAACGAGGCTTCCACCGCGCTGACAAAGCCCATATTCCAATTGTCTATCACCCCGGCCTGCAGCATGGGCAGGAAGGTCCCGCCCACAATGGCCATGATCAGGCCGGCCGCGGCGAACTTGGCATCGTCCCCGTCAATGCCTTTCAGGGCGATTCCATAGATGGTGGGGAACATCAATGACATGCAGGCGGAAATGCCCACCAGGCAGTAAAGTCCGCCCTGCCCCCCGAGCAAGACGACCCCAAGCGACAGGCCCGCCCCGCCCGCGGCCAGGTACATCAGCAGCGCGCCCGGGTGAATAAACTTCAGCAGGAAGGTACAGATAAAACGACTGGTACAAAAAATCGCCATGGCGGCGATATTGTATTGCTGGGACAATACCTGGGCATCTTTTTCCATCATCCCATCGGCCACGAACACTTCCGTGCCGTAATGGATGATAAAAGTCCAGCACATGATCTGGGCACCCACGTAAAGCATTTGCGCCACCACGCCTTCGACGTATTTCTTCGACCGCAGCAGGCGCCCGAAAATCGCCTTCAGGCTCGCGTCTGTCATTACAGCCGCTTTTTGATTCGGCATTTTCATCAATGCGATCAGCACGAACAACGCCGCAATCACAATTCCTATCAGGATATAAGGCTGGCTGACGATTTCGAGGTCCGCGGCTTTAACGGCCTCAAATTCCTGTGCGGGCAGAAGCTCCCGCGCTTCCCGGCCACGCGCGTCCAGCCTGGCCAGAATAAACTGCGAGGCGATATACATACCGATCAGAGAACCCACGGGATTGAACGCCTGGGCCAGATTCAGGCGGCGGGTGGCGGTCTCTGCCGGTCCCATGGACAGGATATAGGGATTGGCGGTGGTTTCCAGGAATGACAGGCCACAGGTAATCACGAAGTAGGCCAACAGAAAGGGATAAAATTCCCCAATCGAACTGGCCGGAATAAACAGGAGGCCACCGATGGTATACAGTCCCAGCCCCAGCAGAATGCCCGCCTTGTAGGAGAACCGGCGAATAAACAGCGCCGCGGGAAAAGCCATGACACCGTAGCCGCCGTAAAATGCCACCTGTACCCAGGTCGCCTCGGTTGCGCCGGTGAGGAAGATTTTCTGGAACGCCGCCACCATGGGATTGGTGATGTCATTGGCGAACCCCCACAGGGCAAAACAACAGGTTACGAGAATGAACGGAATCAACACGGCACCGGGGACCAGTTCCGTTTTTTCCGTGGGCGTAACCCGGGCTTCCGTGGCTTCTACTGTGGTCATGACAAATCCTCTTTATTATCTTTATTCAAAATGATTACGCGGCGAATGGCACTAAGCTAAGCTGCTTTGATTCAACGTAGGGTGGATAAGCGAAGCGCATCCACCACTCCGACAGCCGGCTTTTTGGTGGATGCGCTCCGCTTATCCACCCTACAAAAGTGCCTCCTTAAACCTTAACTTAGCGCCATTGATTACCAGGGTCAGTTACACCAGCCGCCGTCAATGACATGAGCCACACCCGTGGTGTAGGTGGATTCGTCGGATCCCAGGTAAACCAGAAGCGCCGCGATTTCCTCCGCGCGGGCCAGGCGCCCCATAGGCTGTCGGTTTTCAAAATCCCTGCGGGCCTGAACCGGATCATCGAAGGCGTTCAAGCGCGCCCGCAATGAGGGGGTGTCCACGGTGCCGGGGCACACCGCATTACAGCGGATGCCCTGTTTGACGAAGTCGCAGGCGATAGACTTGCTCAAACCGATCACCGCGGCCTTGGTGGTGCTATAGGCAAAACGGTTAGGCACGGCTTTAAGGCTGCTGGCAATGGAGGCCATGTTGATGATGCTACCGCCGCCGTTGTCGATCATGCCGGGCAAAAATGCCCGGATCATCTGGTAACAGGATTTGACATTCAGGTTGGAGGAGAAGTCCCAGTCCTGTTCGTCACAATCCAAAATGCTGCCGTTGTGAACGAAACCGGCACAGTTAAACAGAATATCAATCGCACCAACTTCATCGGCAAACGCGCGGATATCGTCACCTTTCATGACATCCAGCACCTTTACTTTGACAGCCGGCACGGCGGACTGGAGTTGTTCCAGGGCCTGTTCGTTGATGTCCACGGCCCAGACCGTAGCCCCCTCGGCCACATAGGCCTCTACGCAGGCGCGGCCAATGCCGGCCCCGGCGGCCGTAATGACGGCGGTTTTTCCCAGCAGACGTTGCCCCACGTTATCGTCCTCCCAATGATCTTCAACCCGGGTAACTGCTCACCCCTGTGACACTAAACCGGAGCCTGGGCGGCCCTGCTACCGGTAGCCGTTCGTTCAACAACCTCATCGGCAATCGTCTCTCGAACGGCTCCCGGTATCAGGGCCTTCGCATCAAGCCCCGGTATTCTTTTCCCGAGTCCCGAGTCCCGAAGGCGAGTAGTTACCAATCCGAAAAAAATCCCGCTCACACTTGCAAGCGGTAAAACCGCTCGGCATTCCCCGCCCATATGGCTTGCTGCTGCACTTCGGTCAGCGGAGCGACAAAACGCTCCGCGAAAGCCCGCCACTGCGGGTAATTCCCGGCCAGCTCCAGCACTGGCCAGTCACTGCCCCACATCAACCGGTGCGCGCCGAAACACGCCAGCAGGTGCTCCATACAGGGCATCAATATTTCAAATCCGGGATTGTCACCCGCCTCGGTCATCAGGCCGGACAGCTTGCAGCAGGCCGATGTTTCCGAGGCGATACGCGCGATGTCCCCTGCCCATTCCGTCGTGCGGCCTGTGGCAATTTCCGGTTTGGCGCCGTGATCGATCACCACTTTCAAATCGGGGTAGCGCCGCAGCAGGACCAGCAGTGGTTCCAGATGCCTGGGGGTCACCAGCGCATCAAAGGTCAACCCGCGTTCAATCAGCGCCGTAAACACGGGCTCCAGTTCCGGTTTGAGCATCCACCGGGTATCGGCGATATCCTGGATCATCGGCCGAATCCCCTTGAAGGCGGAATGCCTCGCCAGGCGATCGAGCGTGCTAACAGCATCCTCGCTCTCCATATCAACCCAGCCCACGACGCCGGCTATAAAATCCGTGTCATCGGCCAGACGCAACATGAATTCCGTTTCCTCGACACTTTCCGCTGCCTGTACCAGTACGGTTTTGCTAACGCCGGCTGCGGCCAGCAGTGGCTGCAATTGCGCGGGAAGATAGTCCCGGTACAACACCTCCAGTTCCGGCCCCAGCCAATCGTAGTCGCCCCGCGACAACTGCCAGAAGTGTTGGTGCGCATCAATGCGTAACATTAGCCTTTCCGCCCCGGCAACGGTGCCTCTGGATGGATCAATCCGGCATCCTGCAGCGCCGCCCAGAAAGCTGCGGGGATCGCTGCCTGCATTTGCGATACCGCAGACTCCACACGCCGGGGAGAACTCAACCCGGGAATCACGCTGACAACCGCCGGATGCGCCAGGGGAAATTGCAGGGCCGCGGCCGGCAGTGGAACGGCGAACTCGTGGCACATCTCTTCGATCCGCGCGACCCGCTCGATAATTTCCCGGGGCGCCGGTTGGTAGTTGTAATGGAAAACCCCGCCTTCCCGCTTCACGCCGGTGGCCAGAATTCCCGAGTTATAGGGGCCGCCCAGTACAATCGAGGTGTTGCGCTCCAAACAACGGGGCAAAAAGCGCTCCAGGGCCTGTTGCTCCAACAGTGTGTAGCGCCCGGCCAGCAGAAAACAATCGAAATCGGCGAGGTCCATCGCCTGCTCACACACCTCGTATTCGTTCACGCCGAGGCCGATGGCGCTCACCAGGCCCTGTGAACGAAGTTCGGCCATGGCTTTGTAGCCCCCCTCCATGGCGATGCGGAACAGACGCTCGTGGTCGCGGCCGTGGGTGACCCGGCCGATGTCGTGCATGTACAGGATGTCAATTTTGGGCAGCCCCAACCGCTGAATGCTGTGTTCATAGGAACGCATTACGCCGTCGTACGAATAATCGTATACGGGCTCGAACGGCATGGGGGAGCAGAAACCGTATTTGTCTTCGGCCTTGCCGCAGGGGGCCAGAAGGCGGCCAACCTTGGTGGACAGAACATACTCGTTTGCGGGGACTTCCCGCAGCGCATCCCCCACGCGACGTTCGCTCAAGCCAAACCCATAGTAGGGTGCGGTATCAATATGGTTGAGCCCCGCGGCAAACGCCTTTTCGATGGCCGCTTTCGCCGCTTCATCGGGCATGGGGTGATAGAGGTTACCCAGGGTGGCCGCACCAAAACCGAGTGCCGTCACCTCCAGCGCGGTCTGCCCTATTTGTCTTTTTGCTCCGAACATACCGTTTATGTCCCTCGCTCTGTCTGAAAGGTAACTACTCTCCCCTCCC
>NZ_JBOFOC010000009.1:0-10426 GCF_051659245.1 Microbulbifer sp. | reverse complement strand
CCCGCGAACAGAGCCCGATCGCGGGCATGTCGGATGGCCGCCCCGCCGCTCTTACAAGGTGGCTCGCTTAAGCCAATGCAGGCTCCCTGTGAGTGAGTAGTTACCTCTGTGCTCCAAGGCTTTCGCTGCCAACCTTCAGCCTGCGCGCGGCCTATGGCCGTCCCGGCGGCAATCAGCTGGATCGCGTATTCCGCATTCCGCAATCATCACTCCGCATTAAACTTCAAGGTCGTAATCCATAATCACCGGGAGGTGGCTGGAGAAGTCCACATTCTTATTGATGGCGCCGTACTCGATGCGGTTTTTCAGGGTCTGGGACACTATCTGCATGTCCGTGCGCCACCCGTCCCCCTCGCCCACCTTGCCGCTGGGCCACCAGGTGAACTCGTCGGCGTCTTTGACAACCCGGCGGAAGGCATCCACATAGCCGATGTCGTTGAACAACTGGTCCAGCCAGCGCTGTTCGTGGCGCATAAAGCCGGGGGTGTCCTGGTAGTCCTGCCAGTTCTGCACGTCGGCACGGCGGTGGGCCATACTCCAGTTGCCGCAGAAGATAAAGTCGCGGCGTTTGCGGCTGATCTTTACCAGATGCGCCTGCATGTCGTCGAAAAACTGCACCTTCTTCTCCAGCGACGCCTCGTCCCTGGCTGCCGGCGCCAGCAGTGAGCCGACGCTCAGGCGCTCGAAATCCGCCTGCAGATAGCGGCCGTACATATCCTCGCCGTTGGAGAAGCCCATGCCGTAGATCAGCGCCTTGGGCTGGTAGCGGGTATAGATGGCGACGCCGTTCTCATGGGGATTGCCGGAATCGAAAAAGTAGCTGTAATAGCCGTCGGGGTGGAAGATCGGGTGGTCCAGTTCCGGCTCCAGCGAGCGCAGATCCTGCAGGCAGATGATATCCGCGTCCTGATCCGCCAACCAGTCGTAAAGACCGCGCTGCGCCGCCTGGTGCACTCCGTCTATCGACAGACTCACTATTCGCATTATTAGCCCCTTACCAGCGGACTGTGTATGATTACCCGCATTGTCACTAGCATTATTCGACTGTCATTCTCCGACAGGCATCTGTGGAGAAGTCTCCCTTCACCTTAGCCAATAGTTAATAAATTTCCATGCAGCAGTATCAGCGCGATTTTATCCAACTGGCCCTGGAGCACCAGGTGCTGTGTTTTGGCGATTACACACTGAAATCCGGCCGCCGCAGCCCCTATTTTTTCAATGCCGGCCGATTCCACACTGGCGCCGCGCTGGCGGCACTGGGGCGGGCCTATGCCGAGACGATTATGGCCTCGGGAGTGGAGTTCGATGTCATCTTCGGGCCGGCCTATAAGGGCATACCGCTGGGAGCGGTCACCGCCGTGGCGCTGGCAGAAAAAGGCGTGGACAAGCCCTTCTGCTACAACCGCAAAGAGGCCAAGGGTCACGGCGAAGGCGGAACCTTAGTGGGTGCGCCGCTCGTTGGCAAGGTTTTGATCATCGATGATGTAATTACGGCGGGCACCGCGGTGCGCGAAGTCATGCAAATCATCGCCGCGCAGGGGGCGGAGCCCGCCGGTGTGGTGATCGGCCTGAACCGGCAGGAAAAGGCCGGCGAGGACTGTGAACTGTCCGCTATCCAGCAGGTGGAGCGGCAGTACAATATCCCGGTGATCAGCATCGTGCAGCTGGATCACATTATCAGTTACCTGCGGGAGGCGTCGCAAGACAGCGGGGCCCTGCAGAAAATAGTGGACTATCGGCGGCGCTACGGTGTCTCCGGAAAACCCGACTAGCCCCTGTGAGAAGAGCGATGAAGATCGCCCCCCTGTTGCCTGCCACAATCCTCGCGCTCTCTGCCGCCTGCTCCCCCGTATGGGGGCAGGCCGCAAAAAAGGGGGATTTCGAGTTCACTGGCAAGGTGCTCTACCGCTACAAGGATGAGCAGGGTGTCCAGGTGTTGGACGACCTGGTGCCGCCCCGCTACATAGCCGGTGGCTACGAAGTTCTCAACCTCTCCGGGCGCGTGCTCAAAGTAGTGCCGCCTCAGCCCAGCGGGGAGGAACTGGCGGAACGGCGGCGCCGGGAGGCGCAGCGGGAAGAGGATCTCAAACTGCTCAAGCGCTACAACAGCGTGGCGGATATCGAGAGCGCGCGCTCGCGCAAACTGGCGGTGATAGAACAGGATATGGCGATCATGCGCTCCAACATCACCAGCCTTGGCCGACAAATTGAGCAGGAAGAAAACGCCGCCGCGCGCACCCAGCGCAACGGCCGCGATGTGGCACCGGAATTGCTGGCGCGTATCGCCGACCTGAAAGAGGAAATCGGGGTGTTGAAGGAGCGCCTGAGCCGGCGCGAGGCAGAAGCGGAGCGATTCAACAAAGAGTTTAATCGCGCCGCCAGCCGCTACGCGGAAATCTCCGAGTAGGGAGCGCCGCGCGCACCGTTGCTCGATCGGTGCGCGCGGCGCACCCTACCTACTGCACCAGCGCCGTCTCGCGAAAGAATCCCGCCATCAATACCGGCCACTGCTCCGTCCAGTACTCGGTGGGCTTGCGCTTGAAGCCGCTGCGCACGTACTGCACGATGCGCCCTTCGGCGCTGGCCAGCAGCAGGTTGGCGGCGCCGCCGAGAGGAATGGCCGGGCGCAGCTGCTCGCGCAGCTCCGCCTCGCGCAGGATCTGTTTCAACTGCGTTTCCAGGCGATCGAAGAACTGCAGAATGCGGCCGTGCAGCCGTTCGGTCTCGCCGGTGAGCGCATCCCCGGTGAGCAGCCGGGTGATGCCCGGATTGCGCTCGCAGAAGGCCAGCAGCAGGTGCAGGATCTTCTGGCAGCGCGCCAGGGCGGAGGGTTCCTCCTGCAGGATCAGGGACACGCGGCTGAAAACGGTGTCCTCGATAAACTCGATCAGGCCCTCGAACATCTTGGACTTGCTGGGAAAGTGGCGGTACAGCGCCGCCTCGGAAAAGCCCACTTCCTTGGCCAGGGCCGCGGTGGTAATGCGGGCGCCGGGACTGGCTTCCAGCATATGCGCCAGGGCCTGCAGTATCTGCTGGCGCCGGTTGATTTTTTCGCTGCTCATTGACTGCCTTGTTGTTATGCCTTTGAGAGTAAGCGCCTGTCTGGAATCTCTCTCTCGGTCCGGAGAGTTGTGCACAGAATTCCAAACAGGCCCTAAGCGGGAGCCGCCGCCGGCTCTGCCGGCTGAGAGAGGCGCGGGAATCCTAGCGATTTGTCTCGCGCGCATCAATGTTATCCGGCAATTGGGCCTGTGATTGCGCGCCATTGTTGGTGATCAGGGTGCCTACACCGGTATCGGTGAAAATTTCCAGTAGCACCGCGTGGGGGACGCGGCCGTCGATGATATGTGCGGAAGTAACCCCGGATTTCACCGCGTCCAGAGCGCAGGCGATCTTGGGCAGCATACCGCCGTAGATGGTGCCGTCGGCGATCAGCCCGTCCACCTGCAGGGTGCTGAGGCCGGTGAGCACTTCGCCTTCCCTGTTCTGCAGGCCCGCCACATTGGTGAGCAGCATCAGCTTTTCGGCGCGCAGGTACTCGGCGATCTTGCCGGCCACCAGATCCGCGTTGATATTGTAGGAAGCGCCGTCTTCGCCCACGCCGATGGGGGCGATCACCGGTATAAAGTCGCTGTGGATCAGCATATCGATAACATCGGTGTTGACGCTCTCCACTTCGCCCACATGGCCGATATCGATAATTTCCGAGGCGTGCAAGCCCGCGGCGGCGTTTTCCCGCTGCAGTTTCCTGGCGCGAATCAGCAGTCCGTCCTTGCCGGTCACGCCCACGGCGCGGCCGCCGTTGTTGTTGATCAGGTTGACGATCTGTTTGTTCACCGTGCCGCCGAGGACCATTTCCACGACGTCCATGGTCTCGCTGTCGGTGACCCGCATGCCGTCCACGAAGCGGGATTCGATGCTGAGTTTGTCCAGCAGCTCACCGATCTGCGGTCCACCGCCGTGCACCACCACCGGGTTCATGCCCACCAGTTTCATCAGGATAATGTCGCGGGCAAAGCTGTTCTGCAGCTTTTCATCCACCATGGCGTTGCCGCCGAATTTCACCACTATCGTCTTGCCGGTGAAGCGTTGGATATAGGGCAGCGCCTCGTTCAGTACCTGGGCGACGCGTAGGGCGGATTTCTGATCCAATGACATAAAGGGAAGTTCCTGTCCGTAGGTGCGCCGTGCGCACCGAAAGTGTTCCGGGGTTTCTAGACCAGCTGCCAGTCCGGTACCGCCAGCTTGGGATCGATTTTTTTCAATTGGGTCATCACCTGCTTGCGGATGCGCTCCAGCGCTTCCTCGGTTTCCGCCTCGAAACGCAGGGTGAGGGCGGCGCCGGTGTTGGAGGCGCGCACCAGGCCCCAGCCGTCGGCGTACTCGATGCGCAGGCCGTCGATGGTGTTGATATCCGCCGCGTCGAACTCGCCGGTGTTTTTCAGCTGCTCGATCAAAGCGAATTTCTCGCCCTCCTCCACCGGCAAAAGAATTTCCGGGGTGCTTACCAGCTGCGGCAGAGAATCGAGCAAGTCGTCCAGGCTCTGCTCGCGCAGCGCCATGATTTCCAGGATGCGCGCGGCGGCGTAGATGCCGTCGTCGAAGCCGAACCAGCGGTCCTTGATAAAAATATGCCCGGACAGTTCGCCGCCCAGCAGCGCACCGGTTTCCTGCATTTTGGTTTTCATGGGGGCGTGGCCGGTCTTCCACATGATCGGGCGGCCGCCGTACTGGTTCACCAACTGGCCGACGGCGCGGCTGCTTTTGACGTCGAACACCACATCTGCGCCGGGGTTGCGCGCGAGCACGTCCCGGGCCAGCAGCATCACCAGTTGGTCCGCCCAGGCGATGCGCCCGGAGGCGGAGACCAGGGTCACCCGGTCTCCGTCGCCGTCCAGGGCCACGCCCAGGTCGGCGCCGGTCTCGGTTACCTTTTCGATCAGGGCCTGAAGGTTTTCCGGTCGCGAGGGGTCCGGCGGATGGTTGGGAAAATCTCCGTCGATTTCACAAAACAGCGGGGTGACCGCGCAGCCCAGCTGTTCGAACAACCCCGGCGCCAACAGGGATGTGGCGCCATTGCCGGCGTCCACCACCAGGTGCGGTTGTCCCGCCAGCGCCACGTCGTTGTAGATCTGCTCGATATAGTTCTCGCGCACATCCTGTTGGCGGTTGCTGCCCTGTCCGCTTTTGAACGGGCCCTTTTGCATCAGTTGGCGCAGTCCCGAGAGCTTGTCCTCGGCCAGTGGACGCCCGCGCAACAGGATCTTGAAGCCGTTGTAGTCCGCCGGATTGTGGCTGGCGGTCACCATCACTCCGCTGCTGGTGTTTTTGCCGCGGACGCAGGCGTAGTAGAGCAGCGGTGAGGGTACCAGGCCCAGATCGATGCTGTTGCAGCCGCTGTCGAGGATTCCCTCGATCAGGCAGCTGGTCAGCAGTTCGCTGCTGTTGCGGCCATCGCGCCCCACCAGCAGGATTTTCTCCCCCGCGTGCTGGGCCAGGGTGCCCAGGGCGCGCCCCAACTGGTAGGCGAAGGGTTCGTTGATCTCCGAGCCGGCTATGCCGCGGATATCGTAGGCGCGGAACACGTGGCGGGGGAAGTCGGTGCCCAGTGGCGGCCGGGATTTCGCCGGAGCTTCTTCCACAACTTCTTCGCGTGCGTCGGGCGCGGTGACGGGCCGCGCGGGAACGGGCTCCCGCGGTTCCGGTGGCGGCTGGATCTGCCCGGCTTCCGGCTCCGCGTGGTCGGGTTTCCCCCCGCGCCTGTGTTGTTTCATTCTATTGTCGATGCGTTCCCAGGGCGCGGGGGCATTGCGGGGCAGGAAGCGCAGCAGCAACAGCAGGGAAACCAACAGCCCGAGCGCGGCGGCGATATAGCACCAGTGCGCCCCGAGACCGTGGCGCTGGGCGAAGCTGGCGGAGGGCTGGAACTGCACCTTCAGGTAGCTGCCGCTGACCGACGCGCTGGTGCTGCCGCCGTTGCCCTGCCCCGCCCGCCACAGTGTCTGCGGTATGCCGTCGGGAAATTTCTGGACCACGGCAAGGGCGCCGTCGATGTCGCCGCTGTCGAATTTCTCCAGGGCTTTTTCAATGGTGGAAAAAGGCTGGGTGATCAGCAGCAGCCCGCCCTCTGCGGCAACGGCGCTGTGCAGCTGCCAGCTGTCGCCGGCGCCGGTGCGCAGGAATTCCGCCGGCTGCGGGCCCTCTGTCTGGCTGCGCTTGAGCAGATCCACCAGGGCGAAATTGAGGGGAGGATTATTTCCCGCGCCGACGCGTACCCCGCCGTCGGCAAAAAACTGCGCGGAGGCCTGCGGCGGCAGGGCATCGCTCTTCTGTAATTCGACGGGGGTGTGACCGCCTTTGCCGATGCTCTCCAGCTGCCGGGCACGCCTGTCAAAATAGCGGCTCAGCTCGGCGGCATACTCCTCTCCCTGCCGCCGGGCCGCCTCCTCGGTCTGCGCGGCATTGCGGGGGGCGATGATATTGCGCTCGACGAGGTGGGCACCGCCCAGCCAGACCGCGGCGGCCAGCAGGGCCGGCAACAGCAGGCCACTGTGAATCAGGGGTTGACGATTTTGTTTGCGGGAAGACACGAAAGATTCCAATTATTGTGCAAATGCCCGGGCGGCTATGATTTCGATCAGCCGCTCGGCCAGTTCCGTTTTCAATGCCGGTGGCAGGACCTCGCTGCCGGTCCTGTCGATCACGGTAACGGCGTTGCGGTCGCTGTCAAAGCCGCCGTCCTCCGTGCTCACATCGTTGGCGACGATCAGGTCGAGTTTCTTGCGCACCAGCTTGTCCCGGGCATGCTCCAGTACCTTTTCCGTCTCCGCGGCGAAGCCGACGGTAAAGGGGCGCCGGCTGCTGCGCGCGGCGATGCCGGCGACGATATCCGGGTTCTTGACCAGCGCCAGGACGTCTTCCTCGCTGCCGTCCTGCTTCTTGATTTTCTGCTCCGCCACCGCTGCAGGACGAAAATCTGCCACCGCGGCGGCGGCGATAAACAGGTCGCACAGGTCCGCGGCGCGCTCGGCGGCATCGCGCATCTCCCGGCTGTCGATCACGTCGATACGCCTGACCCCCGGCGGTGTGGCCAGGGACACCGGCCCGGCGATCAGGGTGACCTCGGCGCCGGCGCGGCGCGCGGCGGCGGCCAGGGCGAAACCCATTTTGCCGGAGCTGTGATTGCTGAGGAAGCGCACCGGGTCCAGCGACTCGCGGGTGGGGCCGGCAGTGATCACCACCCTTTTGCCCGCCAGCGACGGGTTCGGTGCCAACAGGGCCTCCACTTCCGTCACCAGGGCGTCCGGCTCCAGCATGCGCCCGGGGCCCACGTCTCCACAGGCCTGGCTGCCCGCCGCCGGTCCCCAGATGCGGGTGTTGCGGTTCAACAGGGTTTGCCTGTTGGCGGCGGTGGCCGGGTGGCGCCACATGGCCTGGTTCATCGCCGGCGCCAGCGCCAGCTCCGCCTCGCTCGCCAGGCACAGGGTGGTGAGCAGGTCGTCCGCCATGCCCCCCGCCAGCTTGGCCATCAGATTGGCGCTGGCCGGGGCGATCAGGATCAGTTGGGCCCACTTGGCCAGTTCGATATGCCCCATGGCCGCTTCCGCCGCCGGGTCCAGCAGGTCGGTGTGCACCGGTTCGCCGGAGAGGGCCTGGAAGGTGAGCGGCTTTACAAACTCCTGTGCGCCCGCGGTCATCACCACCCGCACCCGGGCACCCCGCTCCTTCAGGCGGCGCACCAGGTCGGCGCTCTTGTAGGCGGCGATGCCGCCGGTGACGCCCAGCAGTATGTGTTTGTCGGCCAGGGAGGACATAGGCGCGGTTTCCGAAACAATATTTCCAAAATCGGGAGAGCGGGTAAGATTAGCATTTCTGTGCCCCGCGAATAAGGACAAACCGGGAGGGAGACCATGGCGATCACGGACTGGCCGGCGGCGGAGCGGCCGCGGGAGAAACTGTTGGAGCGGGGGCCGGAGGCGCTTTCGGATGCGGAGTTGCTGGCGATTTTCCTGCGCACGGGGATTCCCGGGCTCTCGGCGGTGGACCTGGCCCGCCAGCTGCTGGTGGATTTCGGCGGCCTGCGCCCGCTGCTGGAGGCGGACAAGCGGGAGTTCTGTCGCGGCAAAGGTCTGGGCGATGCCAAGTATGTGCAACTGCAGGCGGTACTGGAAATGGCCCGCCGCCACCTGGCGGAATCCCTGCAGCGCGCCGATGCCCTGCGCAGCCCCGATGCGGTGCGCAACTACCTGACCGCGCAGCTGCGCCACCGCCGGCGCGAGGTGTTCTGCTGCCTCTACCTGGACAGCCAGCACCGGGTCATCGCCTTCGAGGAGCTGTTCGAAGGCACCCTCAACGCCGCCAGCGTCTACCCGCGGGAAGTGGTCCAGGCGGCGCTGCACAAGGGCGCGGCGGCAGTGATCCTGGCCCACAACCACCCCTCCGGAGTGAGCGAGCCCAGCCAGGCGGACATCTGGATCACCGAGCGGTTGAGCCAGGCGCTGGAGCTGATGGACATCAAGGTGCTGGACCATATGATCGTGGGGGAAGGGGCGGCGCTGTCTTTTGCCGAGCAGGGGCTGATTTAGAATGCGGAATGCGGAATGCGGAATGCGGAATGCGGAATGCGGTGCCTGGCCTGGCACTCAGCTCTCTGTAGGAGCCTGCTTGCAGGCGAAAAGGGCGGAGCTCCGTAGCTGTTCGCTTGCAGGCAAGCTCCAACAGGCCGATTATGTTGTTCAGAACTTGCCCCCCACGGGCTCTTCTGGTATAAAACGCCGCTCTTTTGCGGCCGGGCCAGATTCTATACAGATACCGCGTCCGCCCAGGAACCGGATTAATCAGTCCCCGCACCGCTCCGTCACAGCGGGCTCGAGAGTTTTGAAGAGGCCATCAGATGTCCAAGGTATGTCAGGTCACCGGTAAGCGCCCGGTCACCGGTAACAATGTATCCCACGCTAAAAACCGCACCAAGCGCCGCTTTGTGCCCAACCTGCACAGCCACCGTTTCTGGGTCGAGTCCGAGAAGCGCTTCGTGAAGCTGCGGGTATCCGCCAAAGGTATGCGCGTGATCGATAAGAAAGGTATCGACAACGTGCTGAGCGAGCTGCGCGCCCGCGGCGAAAAAGTTTAACGGCGGCAGTCCGCTAAGAGATCGGAGACAGAACAATGCGTGAGAAAATTCGCCTGAATTCCAGCGCCGGAACCGGCCACTTTTACACTACTGACAAAAATAAGCGCAACATGCCGGAAAAAATGGAGATCAAGAAATACGATCCCGTTGTCCGCAAGCATGTGATGTACAAAGAAGGCAAGATCAAGTAATTGTCTGTCCTGTACAGTTCGGAAAAGCCCGGTTATTGCCGGGCTTTTTTGTGGCTGGATGTTGGGGACTCGGGACCCGAAAGAATAGCTCCCCTCTCCCCTTTGGGGAGAGGGGCTGGGGGAGAGGGGCATGCCGGAATTGCCAGAAGTAGAGACCACCCGCCGCGGCCTGGCTCCACACCTGGAGGGGCATACGGTGCGCTCGGCCAGGGTGCGTCAGCGCCGACTGCGCTGGCCGGTGGAGAAGGGGTTCGAGAGGCGTATTTCCGGCGCAAAGATTCTGCGTCTGGAGCGCCGCGCCAAATACCTGTTGGTGCACACCGACCGGGGCTGCGCCATCTGGCACCTGGGCATGTCCGGCAGCCTGCGCCTCGTAGGTCCGGAGTGTGCGGCGGAAAAACACGATCATATCGATTGGCAACTGGATAGCGGCCCGATCCTGCGCTACCGCGATCCCCGCCGCTTCGGCGCCCTGCTGTGGACCGGCGGAGAGCCCGCGGAACACGAACTGCTCGCCCACCTGGGCCCGGAACCGCTGTCCGGCGACTTTCACGGCGACTATCTGTTTTCCGCCTCCCGCGGCCGCCGCCAGGCGGTCAAGGCGCTGATCATGGACGGGCGCATCGTCGTGGGAGTGGGCAACATCTACGCCAGCGAGGCACTGTTTCTCGCCGGTATCCGCCCGGACAAGGCCGCCGGCTCCATTTCCCGCGCCCGCTACCTGCGCCTGGCCGACGCCATCAAGGAAGTGCTGGCGCGCGCTATCGAACAGGGCGGTACCACCCTGCGCGACTTTATCGGCGGCGACGGCCAACCCGGCTACTTCGCCCAGCAGCTCAACGTCTACGGCCGCGCCGGCCAGCCCTGCCCCGACTGTGGCCGCGCGATCCGCGACCTGATCCTGGCTCAGCGCAACACCTTCTTCTGCAGCCGCTGCCAGCGCTGAAAGATTCTCTATTCAGCGCAGACCCTAATACCGCTACCTTAAGCGTTGTTTCGGTCGTAGGATGGGCAAAGGAGCGTAGCGACGTGCCCATCTTCCGGGACCTTGATGGGCACGCTACGCTTTGCCCATCCTACAAATATGCCGATTTTCGACTTAAGG